>NZ_JBFRFQ010000027.1:0-85025 GCF_052114905.1 Nocardia sp. 2TAF39 | reverse complement strand
TCGGTGCCGTTGATGATGAACGTGCCCTTGTCGGTCATCATCGGGAAATCACCCATGAAGACCGTCTGACTCTTGATCTCACCGGTGTTGTTGTTGATGAACTCCGCGGTGACGAACAGCGGCGCCGCGTAGGTCATGTCCTTGTCTTTACATTCCTCGATCGAGGCCTTGGCCTCCTCGAAACGAGGCTCGGAGAGCGTCAACGACATCGTTGCGGCGAAGTCCTCGATGGGGCTGATCTCGTCGAGCACCTCCTCCAATCCACCCGCAAGTGAGTTGCCGCGCGCCGCTGCCTGTTCGCGCCAGGCAGGCGCACCGATCAACCAATCGAAAGAATCGGTCTGGACCTCCAACAACCCCGGAACATCCATGGGCTCACGGAGTTTGGCGAACGAGACTCGATTCGGCGCCCCTGAGCGGTGTCGTCTGGTCGCTCCGCAGGCTCCGCTCCTGCCGGTATCGACGGGTATTCCGGCATTGACCTTGGTCTGACTCGAGACTGCCAAGATGCGTCCTTCCAGCACCTCGCGCCGCCCACGCGTTCGCGTGGTCGTCACGGTATCTGCTTGTCCTGTGGGCTGTATTTCACATTGCGCACCGTGCCGGATGCTGCCCGAACATGACTCGACAACAACGGGTAGAAAGTGACATGCAGACAGTGCCACTTTCTACAGTCATTTCGTATTTCGAGAGTTGGACAGTATGCGACCCGGCGCGAAGTCCTAAATTACACCCGAATTCGATCAATGTCGAGGGCGCAAATAAATAGACACCCGGTTTCCGGTGTCTTCCCGTATTAATAGTGACATCTCAATATGCCATTCGTCAAGTCTATTAGCGGTAATCCGCCAACGCATTCACACCGACAAGAAAGAGCTCTGCCCGTACCTGATCCCGCGGGTTCGGCTTCGACCACCCCACCCTCTGTGGGCTGGGGCTCCGCGCCCGGTTGTGGTCCTGCTACGGGATGGACAGGACAGGACGCCCTTCTGCCGGTATCGACCCCGGGCCGGCCTGGTGCATCGCGATGTCAACCGCCGAACATCCTCATCACCCCGGAAGGTTTCGCGCATTTCATCGACTTCGAGATCGCGCGCGGTAGCGACGACGCCAGGCTGACGACCACCGACACCTTCGCCTATATGGCGCCGCGGCGCTCTATATCCCCTTGATCACGGCTGATGCCGATCCCACAGTGGGCGGTTCCGCGGTGCCGGTCGTCGGCTATGCATCCGGCAGCACCGGTTGACCGGGAATTCAACGAGCCGTTATTCCCCTTAATCAAGATCAACAAACAATCCGCCTCGTAACGCTCGCAGCCCCAACCACGACGTCCTCGGTGACGCATGGCCCTTCGGGGGGGCCTGACCGTCCACTTGTCGGTTATGGATAGGGATCGGGCATGGCTTTTCGCGAGTTCTTTGTGCGGCATCGCATCGCTTCGGCTGTTGCTGCACCGGCAGTGTTGGGGGTGGTGGCGGTCGTCGCCGCCTCATGGGCACTGACCTCGACGCCGCAAACCAGAAATACGCAGCTCACGGCGTCCGTTACGGAATGCCACGACATGGTGACCATCTCGGTGGCCGGCCGCAACGACACTCCTGTCACGGGGACCACAAAGATGCTCGTCGATGCCAACGGTGAAGAATTGCCCGCAGCGCTGTCCGGCGACCATCGAAGCGATTGGGTCGATCCGGTCGTCAACGCTCCGGCCGATGCCGTCGACCCTGGCTCGTACGCTGCCGTCTACATCGCGTATCCAGCGAACATGGCCAGCTACGAAGACGCCGTCACCACCGGTGTCGCGAATACCGAACAGGTGATGCGGGAGATCGCGCAGGCATGCCCCGACACCAAGTTCTCGATCGTCGGATACAGCGAGGGCGCCGACGTCGTTCGCCGCGTCGCGATGAGCATCGGACATCAGGAGGCCGACCGCGACGGTGGATACGGGATCGTCGATCCGGCCGATGTCGTCGGTGTCGTCATCCTCGCCGACGCAGGTCGCACGGCGGGAGAGGGGCCGTTCCCTGGCGCCGAGGACCCGTTCGGCAATCCTGACGGCTTCGACCAGAAATATCAGAACGGGACGAAACCGGCTCCCGGTCAGGGTGCGCTGCCTGGCACCAGCGGCGACTTCGGTGCGTTGAACGGCAAGATCGCATCGTTCTGCTCCGACGGCGATCTCACCTGTGCGGCACCGGAGAACATTTCACTGCTGCAGTTGGCAGCCAATGTGGGCCGACAGTTGAACGTCGACGCGCTCGAACGAGACGGGCTCACGCCGGCCACGGGGCAGGACGTCGCTGTTGTCCTCAGCCGTATCGCGCTTGCGGCGTTCGCGGACATTCAGTCGCAACCGAACTGGATGCAGAGCAACGAGACCTTTCTCCAGGTACTGCTGAGGGTGTCGGACCCGGCATACAAGCCAGGTGCGACGCCGAAGGCCCCGGCGAAGGCGGAGTCGATCTCGACCAATGAGATGTCGCCGCTGGCCTATCTGCCGCAAAAGGTGCTGAACGAGATCATCGGTCTCATCGTGACGAACCAGAACACGATTCCCGTGATCATGAGCGACCCGTACCAGCTCACGCTCGGACCGAACGGAACCGGTCACCACTTCGACTACTGGCGTGACGCCAACCCTTCCGACGGTAAGCCACTGACATCCGCCGAATATGCGGCCGCCTGGCTCACACACCTGGCGAAGCAAGCGCAGGCTGGTGAGCCGGTCGACACGACCGCAAAGCCGGAAGCGGCAGACCTCGCCGCCGCATACAAGGCGGTGGCGGTCACCTCGGCGGCTCCGACGAGTGAACCGACCAAGGACCCGGCCGTGTCACCGAAGACCACAAGCGCCACCCCCACCACGACCACCAGTACCCCCTCTACGAAGACCACCAGCGCCGCCCCCACCAAGACCGCTATCCGCAGCGAACCGGCGACCCCGGCACCGACGAGTTCGGCGTCTCCGTCCCAGACCACGAGCGCGACAGTCACACCGAAGGTGGCAACCCCACCGACTCCGGCTTCGGTCGCGGCACCCACTGAGACTACGAAATCGACCACCACCGCGCCGACCACCACGACAACGGAATCCGCAGCGCCGACAACCACCAGTGCGCGGTGAGGACAGCACATCAACTGACCCGTCTCGGATCCGTCGGCCCGCGAGCGTAGCCGCGATCGCCGGATTGCGGCGTAGGTGGTCGTAGGAAATGACGCGCACTGATCGATTCTGCTCGGGTGAGCGGGAATTCGGTATCAGCGTCGGTGATGAAGATCTCGGGAGCGACAGCGGAGACCGCGCAGGTATGCCCACCGTCTTCGACCTGCTCGATGCGGGCGCGCAGGATCGGATCCGTACGGGCGGCGGCCTCGAATTCGGTCGACAATGCCGCCAGGTTCCGACAGCCGAGCGAATAGCCGTTGAAGACGTCGCCCGCGGCGAGCATTTACTCGGCTCGGGGCAAGTAGGCGGATCACGACCTGTCAGCTTCCCGTCGCTCCCGGCGAGATCAGCCCGAAAATCGGCAGCCCCGTGGACAATTCAGACGATGCGGATGCTCGCCGGCCGTGGAAACAGGCGCGAAAGTGGCCTTATTTCTGCCGGGAACTGGATCTGTCGGATCACCGGACCACCTGTCTAAGCTCCAGTTGATCGAAAGCGAGTGGAGCATGTCAGATACCGAGCTCGTTCCCGGTAGTCCGTGCGAATCGGTGGTCGCGCGATGACGCGACGCGGGTGGGCGCTGTTCCTGGTGATGGGTGTGATCTGGGGCGTGCCGTACGCGATGATCCGGATCGCGGTGCAGGATCTCGACCCGATCGTCGTCGCATTCGGGCGCACCCTGATCGGCGGCCTACTTTTGTTGCCGATCGCGCTGTACACCAAGGCACTCGCACCCGTGTTCCGCCGCTGGCGGCCGCTACTGCTCTACACGCTGGTGGAGATCACCGGGCCGTGGTTTCTGATCGGGTACGCCGAGACCACGCTCAACAGCTCGACCGTCGGGCTGCTGATCGCGGTGGTTCCGCTGATCGCCGTGGTGATCGTGACCAAACTCGGCCACGAGCGGTTCGATGCGCGCCGGGTGGCCGGGCTGATGGTCGGGTTCGCGGGCGTCGCCGCGCTCGTCGGCCTGGACGTCGACCTATCGAATCCGGCGGCCATCGGCGCGATCGGGCTGACGACGATCGGGTATGCGGTCGGCCCGATCGTCATCAACCGCGCGCTGGCCGACCTGCCTCCGATGGGTGTGGTAACCGGCTCGCTGCTGCTCGCCGCGGCGATCTATGCCCCGTTCGCGGGCCGGCTGTGGCCGGCGCACATCGCGGCCGACCCGGCCTGGTCGGTGCTCGGCCTCGCCGTCGTCTGCACGGCTTCGGCGTTCCTGTTCTTCTTCGCGCTGATCGCCGAGGTCGGACCCGCGCGCGCGACGGTTGTCACCTACATCAATCCGGCGGTGGCGATCCTGCTCGGCGTCACGGCACTCGACGAGCCGCTGACCGCCGGCATGGTGATCGGCTTCCCGCTGGTTGTCCTCGGCTCGGTATTCGGCACCGCCCGCGGCCGCGACAAGGCAGGACCGGACGCGGTCCCCGCTGCACCAAAGGCCGTCGCTGGATTACCCGAGAGGTAATCGCCCTGCGGCGCGGCGGCAGCGAGAATGAGAGGGCGCCGCGGATCGGCGGGGCGCTCACTTCGAGAGGACATTCCGTTGTCGTCAGTCACGTCGCCGACTACCCGCGAGGTGGTCGAAGAGCTGTTGCGCCGCATCGGTTCCGGCGATCCGGAAGCCATCGCCGAGCTGTACGGCGAGGACCCGGACTGGAAGCTGAACTGGCCGCAGGCCGAACACGGTCGCGCGGCAACACCCTGGATCAGGCACCGTTCGACCAGAGCGGACGCTGCCGCGCACTTCCGCTCGCTCGCCGAGCACCATGTGCTGGAGGAGGCTGCGACGCGCGTCGACCGGATACTCGTCGACGGCGACGACGCTGTGGTACTCGGGGAGATCCGGCAGACCGCGCGCCCCACCGGACGCGCCTACCGTGCACGCTTCGCACTGCACGTCACGGTGGAGCACGGTCTGATCACCCGTCACCATGTGTACGAGGACAGTCTGGCCGTCGCCCGCGCTTTCGATGCGACAGCTCAATAGCTGCACCGGGTGCCTGATTCGACCGGAGATCCCGCGGCCACCGAGCTTGCCGACGTAATGACGACCCGCGCCGCCTATCACACTGACCTCCACCGCGGGCAATCTGGACTTCGGTCTGGTTCTCTGCCGCCGCAGGTGCTCAATCACCTGGTGGACTTCCTCGCCGAACTGGAGCACGCCGCCTGAGCGGGCTGATCGGAAGTCGCGACCCAACGGGGATCCCCCAAAAAACTAGAACGTGTTACTGTCAATTCATGGTGCATGAGCCAGTCGAGGAAGCCGTGGCCGCGTCATGGCGATATCTGCGACTTGCGGCTGATTCGACTGGTGTGGCCACCGCAGAACACCCGACAATTATGAAACTCGTTCTAGGACATCTGCGCCGCGCCGTTCGCGGCGGAGCAGTGAGGGAGATCAGCACGCCATGCGTACCGAAATCTGCGAACGACTCGGGATCGAATTCCCCATCTTCGCGTTCACCCATTGCCGCGACGTGGCGGCCGCGGTCAGCAACGCCGGCGGTCTCGGCGTGCTCGGTGCGGTCGGCTTCACCGCCGAGGAGCTCGAGGTCGAGTTGGCCTGGCTCGATGAGCACGTGCAGGGTGTCTACGGCGTCGACCTGGTAATTCCCTCCAAGTACGAGGGCAAGGGCGTCGACGGTCTTACCCCCGAGCAGTTGGAAGCCAAGCTGGCCGAACTGGTTCCGCAGGGACACCGCGACTTCGCCGAGAAGATCCTCGCCGACCATGGCGTGCCTCGACTGCCCGAGGGTGAGCATCACAACCAGCTGCTCGGCTGGACCGCGACCACGGCGGGCCCACAGGTGGAGGTGATCCTGCGGCATCCGAAGGCGAAACTGGTCGCCAACGCACTCGGCACCCCGCCTGATGACGTGATCAAGCAGGTACAGGACTCCGGCAGGCTGATCGGCGCGCTGTGCGGGTCGGTCAAGCACGCACTCAACCACAAGAACGCCGGCCTGGATTTCGTCGTCTGCCAGGGCACCGAGGGCGGCGGGCACTGCGGCGAGATCTCCTCCCTGGTGCTGTGGCCGCAGGTGATCGACGCCGTCGGCGACCTGCCGGTGCTGGCTGCGGGCGGCATCGGCAACGGCCGGCAACTGGCCGCCGCGATGGCGATGGGCGCGGCGGGCGCCTGGACCGGCTCGCTGTGGCTGACCGTCGAGGAGGCGAATGTGCCACCGGCGCAGATGAAGACCTACATCGACGCCAGCAGCCACGACACCGTGCGTTCCCGTGCCTGGACCGGCAAACCGGCCCGCATGCTGCGCAACGACTGGACCGAGGCCTGGGAGCAGGCCGACAGCCCGGACCCGCTGCCGATGCCGCTGCAGATGATGGTCGCGCTGGACGGCGTCAAGCGCGGGCACCGCTACCCGGAGGCCGCCAAGGACGTCAATTTCAATCCGGTCGGCCAGATCGTCGGCATGATGAACCGGGTGGAGCGCTCCGCCGACGTGATCAACCGGCTTATCGAGGAGTATGTCGAGGCCTGCGACCGACTCAACAAACTCAACGGCGGGCTCTGACTCGGGTCGGCCGCTCAACCGGGTCGGAGATGCCGCCGCGGACGAGCTACACGGCATCCCACCCGGCGAGCTCGGATCGATCGCTACACGAGAAAAGTCGAGTTCGCGAGCGGATCCATCGGGCTGCCACTCCAAGGGACAATCGCAGACCGACATGCACACGAATTCGTCTGCGCCCGAGGCATATTCGCATCTACGCGGACCGATCGGCCGCAGCTGGCCGCAGAGGATGTCCGCAGCGCGACGGAAGGCACTACTTCTATTTTTTGTCTGAGACAATCTTTCATCCAGAAGGCAGTGGCAGCCTCAGCTCGAACCGATAACAGCGAGTAGCGCTCGGCGCGTGATTCATTCGCGACTCAGGCAGATTGTGCAGTGTACGAAATGCGACTACGCCGGGAGGGCGTGCGCCCCGCGGGACTGCTCATCGACCCCGCCGACGAGTTCCTCGAACCGCAGGACCACCTTCTCGTGGTACCTGCCGAGCAGGTCCTCGAACAGGGCGATCTGCGCGTCGGACGGTCCCGAGCCGGAATCCCACACCGCGGCGAGCGCCCGCCAGACCAGCACGTGCAGATCCGGCGCGCCGGCGAAGAACGCCGCGACCGCCTCCGGAACCTCCAGCACCAACTCGCCGATCGAGTTCAGGATCGCCCGCTGCATGGTGTGCCCGAGCGCAGTGAGCAGTCTGCGCACCAGCATGACCTCGATGGCCAAGATCTGCCGGAGGTCCGGATCGTCCTGGCGCGCAAACGATTCCAGTCTGTCGATCGAAGCCTTCAGTTCGGCAGGATCGACCTGGTGCTCGCTGCCGGTGTACGCGAGCAGCGCCTCCCGCACAAGGTTGCGCTCGACGTCGACTATGTCGCGGAACATTTCGACCGCGATGCCCGGCATCGGAATCGAGAAACGGAACAGCTGTCGGTACACGTCGACGCCACCCGCCTGGCGGACGTCACGAATCATGAACCCCTTGCCGCGCTGAGCCTCGACGAAGCCGTACGACTCCAGCCGACCGAGGGTCAGCTGCGCTGTCGCCCGGTTCATGTCGAACTCCTCGGCCACCTGACGCACCGATGGCATGAGATCCCCTGGCTGATATTCCCCTGCCGCAACCCTGCGCGCCAGCTCATCGGCAACGTCGGCGACCACCGTCTGGGATCCCATCGGCCGGCACCTCTCGAGTACTTTCGAACAAACGTCCCAGGTAGCCTAACAGCGCGTCTGACAACTCCGTGGGAAGTCGACGGCACCTTCATCTCGGCGACGGTCTCGATCCCATCGCGAACCTCTTGTCCCGCGAAAGCACGCTCGACAGCGCCTGCCGCGGTAGCGTTCTCGCACAACAGTGGTCCTGACGTGCTCATCTCCGTCTGGACGCTGCGTTCTGAAAGTGGTTGAGTCCGAGCCTGAATCGCGAGGAGAAACATGGGTTCCGTTTCGTCGTTCCAGCGCCTCGGCTCGCTCACGCTGGCCTGTTCAGTAGTGGTGATGATCGCAGCTTGCGGTGATGATCGTCATGCCGATGCACCGATGACAGGTGAGGCGGTATTCGTTTCGATCACCGATGTCGATCCGACGATCACGGTCGAGGCTCGCTATTTCGGGCAGCACAACTTCCTCGGCACCAGGGTTACCGGCTACGAGGCGCCCCGCTGTCTATTGACTCGACAGGCAGCGGCAGCTCTGGCGCGGGTGCAGCAGGAATTGCGGCCGATGAACCTCACGCTGAAGACCTACGACTGTTACCGCCCGCAGCGTGCGGTGGATCATTTCGTCGCGTGGGCGAAAGATCTCGGTGACGTGAAGATGAAGAAGGAGTTCTACCCCGCCGTGGACAAGGCGAACCTGTTCCGGGACGGCTACATCGCCGAGAAGTCCGGTCACAGTCGCGGAAGCACGGTGGATCTCGCAATCGTCGCGCTGCCTGCGACCGAACCCGAGCAGTATCGAGACGGTGATCCGCTACGCGAATGCTTCCTCCCTGCCGATCAGCGGTTCCACGACAACATCCTCGACTTCGGCACCGGCTTCGACTGCTTCGACCCATTGGCACACACCACAACCCCCGCCGTCGGCGGCACCCAACGAGCACTTCGCGCGCTGCTGACGAATCTGATGAACGAACATGGGTTCGCCAACCTCGCCGAGGAATGGTGGCATTTCACCCTGAGGGAAGAGCCTTTTCCGCAGACCTACTTCGACTTCCCCGTGCGCTGATGGGTGCGTCAGTAGAAGCTGCGGCCGCCGAGTCCGCCGGATACCGACCAGACCTCGGTGATGACGCCGTTGGTTGTACGTAGGATGTCGGTTCCGCTGACGGCTACAGGTGCGCCGCCGGTGCCGGTGAAACGTGCTCCATAGGGGCGGGCGACGAAACCTGTTCGGGTGTGGTCCATCTCGATGACTGCGTCACCTTGAGGGGTGAAGCGCAGGCCGGGGATCGACTCACGCCAAGTGGCGATCTGGGTGGCGAGTGCTTGCGGGTGGTGGATGTTGTCGTAGGCGGTGGCGCCGGGCTGGGCATAGCGCAGGGTGAACTCGGGGGCCATGATCTGGTCGGCCAGCGCTAGGTCGCCATTCCACATCGCGGTCCATCGGTCGAATAGGTCGATGCCGAAATCGCGCATCATCACTCCCTAATAGTCTCAGTGATACGGTCCCACTGGCACTAATTTATAGTCTCAGTGATACGGTGTCAACGGGAGCGAGGGGCAATATGCCGGAGCTCGGGCCACAGGACCACATCGTGCTCGGGTTGATCGCCCGGCACGGGCCACTCACCCCATACGAGCTCAAGGCCAAACTCGAGGAGAGCGTCGACTACTTCTGGCCTGTGCCGCATGCGCAGCTGTATCGAATTCCGGTGCGGCTGGCCGAGCATGGCCTACTCAGCGAGGAGGCCGAGCAGGGAGGGCGGCGGCGGCGACTCTTCCATCTGACCGACCTGGGTCGGGCCGAACTGAAGCGTTGGCTCGCCGATCCGCAGAGTCCGCCCGCGGAGACCCGTGACCCGGCGCAACTCAAGCTCTTCTTCGCCGATCTCGGCGCCCCACGAGATGTGGTGGCGCTCGCCGAAAGCCAGGCCACAGAGCATCGCCGCCTGCTCGACCTCTATCGATCACTGCACGCCGAGATAGATCGGGCCGACCGAATCCGGGCGGCCTCGCGCGCACGCATCCTTCGGCTCGGCATCCTGCACGAGCAGGCATATGTCGAGTTCTGGGAAAACCTCGCAGCCGACCCCGAGGAACTCGGCCTGCGGGCGAGCGGGGATCTCGACTGACGTCTGTCTGCGCACCACGTTGTAGGCCGTGAGCGGCACACCCTCCGCGTGGGGCAGCCACCCCGCGATTCCCGGATGCCCGCCCGCGCATTCCCAGGTGCGGGCAATATGATCCGAGGGTTCTACCGGGAGGGAGTGATGGTGGTGGTGGTGGTGACAACCGAGTCGGCGCCGCAGTGGTTCGCGGAGTTGTTCGCGCATCGGCGCTGGCTTCGCCGCATTCAACCGTTCCCGCACGTGTATGCCCGCGACGTCTTCGTTCCCGAGTTCTATCAGCGGCTGACCGACGAGCTGGACCGGGTACGCCGCGAGCGCCCCGAGCTGTTCGGGTCGGTCGCCGAGGGCTACAGCGCCGACGGAGTCCAGCTGGCCGAGCTGCGCGACGGCCCGCTCGCGGTATTCACCTCGCGGGAGTGGCACGACCTGGTCGCCCAGGTCGGCGGGGTCGAGGCGACGGGCGATATCGAGGGGGCGGTGCACCATCACGCGCCGGGCAGCCCGTTCGGCTGGCCGCACAACGACTTGAATCCGGCCTGGTTCCCCGGGGAACCGCCGGGCCCCGGCGAAGTGCGGGTGCCGGACGCCACCGTCGATACCAAGACCGGGGCTCACGCCCCGGATGTGATCGCGCGGGAGACCGTGCGCGCCGTCGCGGTGCTGTTCTATCTCGGCAATCCGGGGTGGATACCGGGTGACGGTGGCGAGACCGCCCTCTACGACCATGTCACCGAAGGGAATACGCTGCCTTCGGTGACCCTCGTTCCGCCGCTGGACAATTCGCTCGTTTTGTTCGAGGTCACGCCGCGCAGCTGGCACACTTTCGCGGGCAACAACGCCAAAGACCGCAACAGCGTGGTGATGTGGGTCCACCGCACGCGGGCAGACGCCGAACGGCGCTGGGGAGGAGATCGGATTGTCCACTGGTGAACGTCGCGTCTGCCTGTTCACCGGCGCGAGCGGCACACTGGGCGACACCTTCTGCCGCGCCTACTATCAGGACTATGACATCGTGGCCGTGTGCCGCACTCGCACGCCCGCCGCACCGTCGCAGTTGGAGTGGTACATAGATCCACTGGCGCCGAAAACGCCGGTGCCGGAGAACGAGTCACGCATCTTCGTGGTCCGCGCCGACCTGACCCAGCCAGGCGAGGTCGAGCGCGTGGTGGACTTGGCGCTGGCCCGGTTCGGCCAAGTCGATCTGTTGGTGAACAATGCCGCGCAGGTCCGGTTGCACCCGCGCGGCATCGTCGACGGCGACGCCGCGCTGGAACAGTTCGATCCGCACTTCACACTCAACGTAGGTGTGCCGCTGCGGTTTTCGGCACGCCTCGCGCAACGCTCCTGGCTACACGCCGGTGACGAGAACCGCGCGCGCAACCGCAATATCGTCAACGTCTCCAGCATCTCCGGGTCCGAGGTGTACCCCGGACAGACGGTGTATTCGGCGTCGAAGGCCGCGCTCGATCACCTGACCCGCGGTATCGCCGCCGAGTTCGCGGAGTTCGGTGTGCGGGCGAATGCCGTCGCGCCCAACAGCTTTCCCGCGCTGGTGCCCACCGAGCGAGTCGCGCAGGCGATCGTCGAGCTGGACGCGAGCCGCCTATCCGGTGGTGTGTTCGACGTCGGCGTCGAGCCGGACGAGACAGCCGGCACCCGCCGAGCCGGGCTCGACGCCGAATCATACTGAGCGATTCGTCTGTTACCCGTCCGATCCGATGCCGGTGACTTGCTCGGACAGTGTCCACAGCCGCTGCGCGAGATCCGGGTCGACGGCCAGCTTGTTGCGCGGCGGCTCGAGCTCGAGACGGTGGAAGTACCGGCCGTTGATCGCCGCATCGTTCTCGGTGGTGGCCAGATACACCAGCGGCTCGGCGCCCTTGTCGGGGCGGATGAAGATGGGACGCGACAGTGGGGACCGGATGAACCAGCTGAGACCGAACGGAGCGTTGTCGTAGACGCGGGTGGCGACCGCACCGGGATGGAACGCCGCGGTGGTGAGGCCGGTGCCTTCGGTACGCCGGGCCAGCTCCCTGGTGAACAGGATGTTGGCCAGCTTCGTCGCGCCGTACGCGCCGAGCTGCTTGAACGAACCCGTCGGCGCGTTGATCGTGTCCAAGTTCAGCTTCGCCATTCGATAGGTCATGCTCGCGGTGTTGACCACCCTGGCGTGCGACTCCAGCAGGCGCTCCAGCAGCAGGTTGGTCAGCAGAAACGGCGACAGGTGGTTGACCTGGAAGGTGAGCTCGTTGCCGTCATCGGTGACGGTGCGCTCGGGCCAGGAACCGCCCGCGTTGTTGGCGAGCACATCGATGCGCGGATAGCGTTCGAGCAGCTGGGCGGCCAGTTTGCGCACGTCGTCGAAACGGGCGAAGTCGGCCACGAACGGCTCCGCGTCGGCCTTCGCGGCGACCTCCGCCGTGCGTTCCGGCGATCGCCCGACCACCGCGACCGAGGCGCCGCGGGCCGCGAGCTGCGCCGCCGCCTCGGCGCCGATGCCAGAGCTGGCGCCGGTCACCACCATCGTCTTCCCGGCCAGATCCTTGTCCTGCACTGCCATTCCTGCCTCCCGAGCGTCGACTAATCGACCCGATCGTCATCGGATCGTGCGGATTCGGCAAGACCTGACGCGGCCGCGTAGTGCTCGGCGATCTCGTCGCTGGTCGTCAACCAGACGCCGGGATGGTTTGCCACGGCCTCCAGCGCCTGGTCGAGGTATTTGATCCGGAATGCCTGTCCGATCACGAACGGGTGTAGGGCAAGGGCCAAAACGCGGCCGCTGTCGGCCGACTCGGCGTAGAGCTGGTCGAGCTGGTCCTCGACGATCCGCACGAAATCCGGGCCGCTGGTGGCCTTGCCCAGGAACAACGTGTTGTCGTTGAGCTCGACCGAGTAGGGAACGCTGAGCATACCCGGCACATTCAGTCGGTAGGGCTGGTCGTCGTTGGTCCAGTCGAGCACGTAGTTCAACCCGAGTTCGGCGAGCAGCCGCGGGGTGTGGAAGGTCTCGGTGAGCGCGGGCCCCATCCAGCCACGCGGCCTGCGGCCGGTCGCCCGTTCGATGGTGGCGACGAGGTCGGCGAGATAGGCGCGCTCGTCGTCGACCGACATATCGGCCTCGAAGATCGAGTTGTTCTTGCCGTGCGCCAGCCACGCCCAGTTCCGCCGCATGCCGGCCGCGATGATCTGCGGATTGCGCTCGGCGACATCGGAATTGAGCAGTGCGCTGGCTCGGATGCCATGCCGGTCGAGCACATCGATCACCCGCCAGATGCCGACCCGCGGTCCGTAATCGCGCCAACCGTAGTTCAGCGGATCGGGCGAGAGTCCCGCGGTGCCGGAAAATATGCTCGTGGATGGGCGGTCCACCTGGTAGTGCTCGACGTTGAGACCGACATAGAACGCCACCCTGGCACCGCCTGGCCAGTGCAGTGGCGCGCGGTCGACGATCGGGCTGTAGTCGAAGAGTTCGTTGTCCATGCCCCCATGCTCGAACCTCACACTGATGTGAGGATCAACCTCGGGCGCGAGTGACGTCGGACACAATGTTTCGTCGAGTCACGACCCCGCGGGATCTCCGAGAACTTCGACAAGTCCGCCGACCAGTATCGTGCTCTGAACGCAACAACTGATCTCGTACGCACATGGGTAACTCGCCGGGTACGCCCAGAATACGAGTGGCACCCCACGCAGGACCTGAACGTGAATCCTGCGCCACCCGACCAGTACGGCCTAAAGACCCGGAGAGGCGGAACAGCATGCGAGTCGACGGGCGGGAAATCCGGGTCACGGGCAGCCTGCTACAGCCGCTGGTCCGTCGGACTAGTGACATCGTCCGTGTCGTCCTCGCGGCGCTGTGGGTCACGGTCGTCATCGCGGCGTCACTGATCACCCGGCCGGAATGGCTGGCCCTGGAGCGCTCGGTCTCCAATATCGTCGGTTTCCTCAATCCCGACCAGTCGAACCTGGTGTACCTGGTCTACGGCATGGCGATCCTGGCCCTGCCGTTCGCGATCCTGATCGAGCTGGTCATCGGCCGACAGTGGAAACTGCTGGCAGGCTATGCCGCGGCCGGAGTGGTCGCCGGGCTGCTGCTGTCCATCACCGGCACCGGGCTGTCCACGCCGAAGTGGCACCTGCAGGTGCCGGATCGGTTGGACACGTTCCTCTCCCAGTTCCTGGACGACCCGCGCTGGATCGCGATGCTAGCGGCCGTGCTCACCGTCTCCAGCCCGTGGCTGCCCACCCGACCGCGGCGCTGGCTGTGGTTCCTGCTCCTCGCGTTCGCGCCGATTCACCTGGTGGTCAGCACCGTGGTGCCCGCGCGGGCGATGTTCGGCCTTGCGGTCGGCTGGCTGGTCGGCGCGGTGATCGTGCTCGTGGTCGGCACGCCCGCGCTGGAGGTCCCGCTCGACGCCGCCGCCCGGGTGCTCGCGGAGCGCGGGCACACGGTGATCGGGTTCACGGTGTTGCATCCGGCGGGGCGCGGACCGCTGGTACTCGCGGCGGCCATCGATGGCCCGGAACGCGAGCTGATCGTCGAGATGTACGGCAAGAACCAGCGTAGCTTCGGCGCGCTGCGCCAGTTGTGGCGCTGGCTCACCTTCCGTACCAGCGAAACCGCCGCGCTGCACGGATCCATGCATCGCGCGGTGGAGCATCGCGCGCTGATGGCGATCGCTATCGGCGACCTCGGACTGGCCAGCTGCACCCAGGTCGCGGTCGCGGCGCTCTCGCGCGGCTGGGTGCTCTTCGCGCACACCCAGCCGCGGGGCACGCCGATCGCCGCAGTGTCCGACGACGTGCTGCCCAGCGTCTGGCAGGCGCTGAACACCCTGCACCGGGGCAAGATCGCACACGGCGACCTCCGACCGACCGATATTCGAATCGCGGACGACGCCACCGTGTTCGGCGGCTTCGGCAGCGCCGAGTTCGGCGCGTCGGACAAGCAGATGCAGTCGGACGTCGCGCAGTTGCTGGTCACGACCACCGCGGTCTTCGGCAAGGAACCCGCCGTGCGCGCGGCCATCGATACGCTCGGTGAGCAGCGGGTGCTCACCGCGGCGAGCCGATTGACCAAGTCCGCTATACCGCTCGGGATCCGCAAGGCCGTCCCGGCGTGGAAGTCCGCGCTGTCCGGGGCCCGCGACGAGGTGCGCAAGCAGACCGGCCAGGTCCGGATCGAGGCCGAGCAGATCACCCGTTTCTCGCGCAACCAGATCATCCAGCTGGTGCTGCTGATCGGCCTCGTGTACGTCGCCTACCCGTTCATCAGCGCGGTCCCGACGTTCTTCACCCAGCTGAAGACAGCCAACTGGTGGTGGGCGCTGCTCGGGCTCGCGGTCTCGGGGTTGACCTATCTCGGTGCGGCGGCGGCGCTGTGGGCCTGCGCGTCCGGCGCGGTGAGCTTCCGGAATCTGGTGATCATGCAGATCGCCAACACCTTCGCCGCGACAACCACCCCGGCTCGCGTCGGCGGGCTCGCGTTGAGCGTGCGTTTCCTGCAGAAGGGCGGCATCGGCGCGGTGCGTGCCACCGCCGCCGTGGCGCTACAGCAAGCGGTGCAGGTGATCACCCATGTCGGCCTGCTCGTCGTGTTCAGCATCGCCGCGGGCACCTCGACCGACCTCTCGCACTTCGTCCCCGACGCCACGGTGCTGTATCTGCTTGCCGGTGTCGGCGTCGGCATTGTCGGCACCTTCATGTTCGTGCCGAAATTGCGCCGGTGGTTGAACACTTCGGTCCGCCCGCAATTGCAGGAGGTGCTCGGCGAACTCGCCGACCTGGCACGTGATCCCAAACGGTTCTCGGTGATCATCCTCGGCTGCGCGGCGATCACCCTCGGCTTCGCCGGCGCACTGTGGGCCAGTGTGCAGGCATTCGGCGGCGGCACCACCTTCGTCACCGTCACCATCGTCACCATGATCGGTGGCACGCTGGCCTCGGCGGCGCCCACCCCTGGCGGTGTGGGCGCGGTCGAGGCAGCGCTGATCGGTGGTCTCGCCGCCTTCGGCCTGCCAGCGGGCATCGCGGTGCCCGCCGTGCTGCTGTACCGCGTACTCACTTGTTGGCTTCCAGTGTTCTGCGGCTGGCCGACCATGCGCTGGCTGGCGGCGAAGGATCTGATCTAGAGCTTGACGGCCAGCAGCGTTAGCTGATTCCGGCATTCCTTGGATCGCTCTAGTCCCCCTCAGGCCACGCAGCGGCCCTTCCGATGCCGCGCAGGCCGATGATGAGGTCGGCTTGTCAACTATTGTCGACGATCTCCAGCGCCCGCGCGGCGGTCACACTGCCCGCAGTGACGAGTTCGAGGTTGGTCAAGGCGGCTTCGTGCGCCTCCGTGCCGGCCGCGGCCACGCAGTCGGCCACGGGATGCACCGTGAACCCTAGATCGGTACCGTGCCTCGCGGTCTGCTCAACGGTCAGATTGGTCGCTACTCCCGTGACGAAGAGCGTCTCGATGCCCCGATCCGCCAACCACTCCGGAAGTTTGCTGCCCGCCAGCCCGGACAGTTTCTGGCTGTCGAATACTTCCGTCGGCTGTGCCGCCATCTCCGAAATAATCGCGGTACCAGGGGAATCGGGCCGGAACTCGGTCTGCGCCGCAGCGACCGAGCGCATGAAGCCCGTGTTGCGCACGAGTTCACCCTCGTCGACCGGGATGGTGAACCGGGTGAAGACCACCGGCAGCCCGAGCGCGCGCGCCGCGGCATGGAAGTTCGCAGCGCGGGTCACCACGCCACTGGCCGCCACCGGGGCGGCCAGCATCGGACCGAAAAAGCCTTCCGACCGAATGACATTCACTTGCCAGTGCAGCGCCAGCACGGCGGCGCGGATACCTCGGATCGCCATGTGCCGACCTTACGCGTCCTCGGCCACTCACTCCTTTCGATTCACCTGAAACAAACCAGTGATCAGGACGAATAGTCCTTGCGCAGCTGCACTTTCACGACCTTGCCGCTGGCGTTGCGGGGCAGCTCGGGCACCAGCACCAGGTCTTTGGGGTGCTTGTAGCGGGCCAGGTTCTCATTGAGGAACGACTCCAACTCGGCGAGGGTCAGCTCGTCGTCCGGGTCGCGCAGCGCGACGACCGCGACCGGCACCTCACCCCACTTCTCGTGCGAGCGGCCCACCACCGCGGCCTCCCGGATCTTCGGGTGCGCGAAGAGCACGTTCTCCACCTCGGCGCAGTAGATGTTCTCGCCGCCGGAGATGATCATGTCCTTCTTGCGGTCCACCACATAGACGAAGCCCTCCTCGTCCTGGCGGACCAGGTCGCCCGAGTGGAACCAGCCGCCCGCGAACGCCTCCGCGGTGGCCTCCGGCTTGTTCCAGTAGCCCTGCATGAGAGTCGGTCCGCGGTAGACGATTTCGCCCACCTCGCTCGGCGGCACGTCGTTCATCTCGTCGTCCACGATGCGCGCCTGGATGGTCGGGATGGGTTTGCCGACCGAACCGGACTTGCGGATCGCCTCCTTGCCCTCCAGCACACAGGTAATCGGCGACATCTCGGTTTGGCCGAACACCGCGACGTTGAACGCGCTCGGAAAACAGTCCGCCATGGCGCGCAGCACGGTATCCGACGCGGGCGCCGCGCCCCAACTGAGCACCTCGAGCGCGAGCTTGCGGTCTTTCACCGTCGGATGGTCGCAGACCAGCTGCCATTGCGCGGGCACGCAGAAGGCCGAGGTGGCCTGTTCGCGCTCCAATGCGTCGAGAAACTGACCGGCGTCGAACGCACCGAGCGGGTGCAGCACGGTTTTCGAGCCGAGCAGGAAATTCGGTGCGAGACTGCCGAGTCCGGCGATATGGAACAGCGGCGAGCTGCACAGCACGACCGAATCCGGTTCCAGCCCGAGGGTCCGGATACAGGTGAGCGCTTGGGCGTTCATGTTCGCGTAGGTCAGCACCGCGCCCTTCGGGCTGCCCGTGGTGCCCGAGGTGTACATGATCAGGCTCGGGGTGTCTTCGGGAATGTCCAGCGGGGTGTGCGGTCCGCCTGCCTCGGCGAGCAGGTCGTCGAAGCCGATCACTCCGTCGCCGGACTTGCCGCCGATCACCACGCAGGTCGTCATGGCGGGCGCTTGCGCCTGCGCGGCAGTGGCCAGCGGCTGCATCAGCGTGTCGGTGACGACTGCCTTGGCGCCACTGTCGCTCACGATGTAGGCGACCTCGGGCGGCGTGAGCCGGAAGTTGACCGGAACCGCGATGGCGCCGAGCGCGTTGATGCCGAACACCGCCTCGAGGTATTCGGGGTAGTTCAGCGCGAGGATCAGCACGCGGTCGCCGAAGCCGACGCCGCGGCGCGCGAGTCCATCGGCGAATTTCAGTGACCGCTCGCGCAGCTGCCGCCAAGTGGTGTCCACACCACGGAATCGCACCGCGACCGCGTCCGGGCGCATCTGCGCGTGCACCGCGATCTGGTTGTTCCAGTGGTTACGCCGCGACCCGATCGGCTCGTCGAGCGCTGCCGCACCGGTGGTCATGCCACGAACTCCTCTCGGACCGCCACCAGAGCCGTCGGGACATCCGACGGTGGTGACAGGCTGAACTGAGCGCAGAATAACAACTAACTTAAACCTCGAGCAAGGAATCGAGCAATGGATCCGTGTTAACCAGCCTAGCCCGGGCTTCGGCAACTACAGTGGATTACAAATGGACTTTCATCGAATATCTTCGCCAGGCGACGTGAAGACAATCACCGCATAGGTGACAAGATATGCGAACTCCGGCTTACTTATGTGTTGAATGCGCCCGGTTCCGTGCACGCGGGAGTGTCCTCGATCGATCAGAAAGTCAAGAAGCGGGTCGTCGCAAACTCCGAGCGCGACACCCATCTCATCTTCCGCACTATGCACAACACGGCGCGCGTCGCGGACAACGAGATCAGCCGCAAGGTCGTCGAGATCGAGAAGGCCGGAAGCACCTTCGACGACGTGCGGGATCCGGTCTCGGGTGCGCGGGGGGCGCCGCGTGTTCGAGGAGGACGACCCCGACGCGACCATCCGGTCGGCCAGCTTGTGCCATGGCCTGATCCACGAAATCCCGAGCTGAACATCCGGATGGTCGCCGAGGCCGAGGAGCTGATCACCGCCCGACTCGCCGAAATCGTCGTCAGCTGACGGGTCCGCTTACCTGGCCGCGCGCGCGGTGACCGCCGCGTAGTCGTGACCGGCGATCAGTTCGATGCCGTCGGGCAGCGCGTGCAGGCGGTGGATCGTGGTGAAAGCCGCGTCCCGGTCGGCGTCGAACAGGCGACCGGGCATCGGCGCCTTCTCGCGCAGCAAATCGACCTGCAGCTTGCTCCAAACGGCGTCGCCCGCGAACAGCACCCGGCTGCCGTCGTCCACCGCGAGCAACACGCCGATGCTGCCCGGGGTATGGCCCGCGAGATCCACCAGCAGCACCGAACCGTCGCCGAACAGATCCTTGCTGCGCGGAAAACTCAGTACCGGCGGGCCGTCCAATTCGAAGCGGTCGAAGGACCGATTCCGCAGCGGGCCGCGCGCCACGCCGACCGGGGCGTGCGGCCCACCCATTGCCCAGTTGTATTCCGCAGCGGGCAAACGGATTTCGACCGACGACGGCAACTCCAGTAGGCCCGACACGTGATCCCAGTGCACATGGGTCGGCACCACGAAATCGATGTCGGAGCCCGCGATATCGCGCGCGGCGAGCGCGTCGGACAGGCCGAGCACCGGCTTGTCCGGTGCGACGAGCAGCGGAACCGGAAACGGGAGTTCGGGAAGCACCCGGTCGTGCACGCCCGCGCACAACGCGGGATCGACCAGGAAGCGCGCTTTGGGATGCTCGACCAGGAACGCCGCCATCGACAGCCGCATCTCGCGCAGGCTGCGTACGCCCTCGGCCACGATGGTGGTCGGCGCCGACATGGTGGCCTGCGCCAGCACCGTGAGTCGTACGGCTGCGCTCGCCGAGGGAAGCGGCGTCACCTCGAGGTTTGCCAGCAGTGCGGTGTCTGGGCGGCGCGGGCGCAGCAACCGGCCCGGCGTTGCGGCCAGCGCGGCGCAGCAGCGCAACAGGGTCGGCAGGGTCGGAGTGCGCTCCGCGCGGGCCTCTGCGCCGCTGTCCGGTTCGGTCACGATGCCACCGTAAGCGATCACCGCGCTTCGGGAAAGGACCGGGCAGGCAGCGCAAACGCTTTCTTGCCCCGAGGGATTTCTCCGGCATAATCGCGTGGGTACCGTTCTCTGTGGATAACAGCAACCGGGAGACGGGTAGGGAGGACGCGATGCGGCCCAGTCTGCCGGACGGGCGTAGTGGTGCGGAGGGAAATGACGGTTCGCTCGGCTGTCGCCGACGCACCGCGCTGATCTGTACCACCGTGGCGGTCGCTGACCTACTCGGCGTCGACGCCGCGACGGTGTCGACGAATTCGCCCTTCACCGATCTCGGCCTGAGCTCCACGCAGTTGGCCAGGCTGACCGCCCATCTCGAAGACGCCATGGGAGTGGAGGTTCCACTGACCGCGATCTACGACCATCCGGACATCGAACAGCTTGTCGAGTATCTCGCGCTGCGATGAGCACCGCGACCTCTGACTCCGTCGGCCCGCATCCACCCGTCTCCATCGTCGGCATCGGCTGCCGACTGCCCGGAGCGGCGCGCGTCACCGACTTTTGGCGGCTGCTGCTCGACGGCCGCGACGCCACCGCCACACCGCCCTCCGGGCGCCGCGGCCACCGGCACGGCGGCTACCTCGATGACGTCGAATCGTTCGACAACGACTGGTTCGCCATCTCCGATCGGGAGAGCGCCGTCATGGATCCACAGCAGCGGCTCGCCATGGAGGTTGCGGTGGAGGCACTCGACGATGCCGGGATCGGTTATCGCGCACGGGGTTCCGGGGCGGCGGTGGTGTTCGGGGCGTCCGGCTACGACCACGGCATCGCTGTGCTCGGCCGGGCGGGTCACGACGCACCGTATGCGGTCACCGGTTCCGCGCTCAGCATCATCGCCAACCGGTTGTCGTATGTGCTCGATCTGCGCGGGCCGAGCCTGGTGCTCGACAGCGCCTGCTCGTCCTCGCTCGCCGCGGTAGACCTCGCGGTCCGGCTACTCGCCGACGGCACGGTACCTTTCGCGATCGTCGGCGGCGTCAATCTCGTACTGCTGGAGCACACCTCGAACTACCTGGCCGAAAGCGGTTTTCTGGCGGCCGGCGGCCGGGTAGCACCCTTCGACGCCGCTGCGGACGGCTACACCCGCGGCGACGGTTGCGCGGTGGTGATTCTGCAGCGCACCGCGGACGCGCGGCGCGAAGGCAACCGGGTGTACGCGGAGATCATCGGCACGGCCGTCGGATCGGACGGACGCTCGAACGGCCTGTACGCGCCGAACGGCCGCGCGCAGCAGGAGACGCTGCGTACCGCCTGGTCACGCGCCGGACTCGCGCCGCGCAGTGCGCACTACATCGAATGTCACGGCACCGGAACGGCTTTGGGTGATGCGGTGGAGGTCGGCGCGCTCGCCGAGGTGCTCGGTGACGATGCCGGAGATCCGATCTGGATCGGCTCGGTGAAATCCAACATAGGGCATCTCGAGGCCGCCGCCGGGGTCACCGGAATGGTGAAGACCGCGCTGTCCATCTACCACGGGGTGATCGCACCGACGATCCACTTCCGGACCGAGCACCCGCTGCTGAAACTGGCCGAGCGTGGACTGCGGGTGCCGATCGAACCGGTGGACTGGAGTGACGTACCCGCATCCGAGCGCGCGGCGGGGGTCAGCTCGTTCGGATTCGGCGGCACGAACGCGCACGTGGTGCTGCGCGGGCTCGCGGCGGTGCGGCGCAACCGTGGCGACCAGCCGCCGGTGCTGATCCCGCTGACCGCCCGGGACGACGCGGAATTGCGTGAGCGCGCACTGCGGCTGGCCGACGAGCTGGACGCGGACACCGCCGCGGATCAGGCGCTGTGCGAGTTCGCCTCGGCCACAGCGCGATTGCTTCCAGAGACGACCCGCGCCGCGGTTCTGGTGAACGACCGCCGCGATGCGGTGGATCGGCTGCGCGCGGTCGGCCGCGGCGACGCCGATGCGGCGCTGGGTCCCGTAACGAATCGCCGCCGCGGCGACGTGCTCTTCTTGTTCTCCGGGCAGGGCGGCCAGCATCCGAAAATGGGGCGGTCGCTGGCGGCAAGATATCCGGTTTTCGCCGGCGCACTCGCCGAGGCTGCCGACGCCATCGTCGCGGCGGGCGGACCGCGAATCTGGACTCCGCGGTATGGCTTCGCACTCGCACCGTCGGGCGCCGCCGGCGCACATGCCACCGATTTGGTGCACCCCGCCCTCTTCGCCTTCCAGGTTGCGCTGGCGAAACTGCTGGCGGCGTGGGGAATTCGGCCGGACGCCGTCGTCGGACACAGTCTCGGCGAGATCGCGGGCGCGGTCGTCAGCGGCGCATTGTCCCTCGCCGACGCGGCGCGCGTTGTGGTGCTGCGCAGCGCGGCCCTCGCGCACCTGGACGGCCGCGGCGCGATGGCGGTGCTGGAGGTGGGCCCAGACGAGGCGGCGAGACTGGTCGAACCGATGCACACAGAGGTGGGCATCGCTGCGGTCAACGGGCCACGGTCGGTGGTTGTCTCCGGCACACCACGCTATATCGATGCTCTGGTGCGACGAGCCAAGCGCCGCAATATGTTCGCACGTACTGTCGCAGTCGACTTCGCCGCGCACAGTCCGCAGGTCGCCGCCGTGCTCCCGTCCTTCGTCGCGGCACTGGGCGAACTCACCCCGCTGGCGCCGCGCGTCCCGGTGTACTCCACCGCGCGGCGTGGCGAGAAGATCACCAGCCCGGTCATGGACCGCGACTACTGGGCCGACAATGTCGTGGGCACAGTGGAGCTCGCCGCCGCGATGGAACACGCGGCCGCGGACGGGATCTCGACCGTGCTCGAAGTCGCTCCGCATCCGGTGCTGATCTCCGCGCTGCGGGAGTATCCGGACTTCCGCGATGCCGCGCACCCCGTGGCACTGCGCGAGGACGAAGCCGGTGGGTTCCTGACCTGTCTGGCGCGGCTGTATCTGGAGGGAAGGCCGGTCGACTGGTCGAAGCTCGGCCCTTTCGAGGTGCCGTCGCCGCGGCAGTGGCGTAAGCGGCGGTTTCCCCTGCTGGTCTCGATGACGCCGCACGCGAAAACGGCCGAAACCGTTTTCGCTCCAGAGGATCTCACCGATCACATGGTGCAGGGCCACGCCACGGTGCCCGCCGTGTTCTGGCTGCGCAGGCTGCTGCGCCTAGCCCGCGACACGGCCGCGGGGGCCACGCTCGTCGACTTCGTCGTGCACGAGCGGACCGATCCGAACGCACTGCCCGAGGTCACCTATCGCGGCGACGGAGCAGACGCAAGTGTGCGGGCGGAGGTCACGGGCACCGGAACGCTGGCTTCGGCCCGGCCCGCCGGTGACCCCACACCCGCGGATATCGTCGCATGGATGCGGGTGGTGGATGCAAATCGGGCCGCCCGACACCGGATGCGAGTCATCGCCACCGGCACTTTCTACGAAGAACTGCGCCGTAGACAGCTGGAGTACGGTCCGCGTTTCCGTGCGCTGCGCGGCATCGCGGCGGGCACCGAGCGGGCCATCGGTCTGCTCGACGCCGCCGAATTGCTCAACACCGCAACCCTGGACGCTTGTCTGCAGCTGCTCGCCGCCACGGTGTTCGATGAGCTGCCGACCGCGGCGATCCCGCTACCGGTCGGCGTGGACTCCGCCTGGCTGTCGAGCGAGCCCAATCGCGTTGTGCTCGAGGTGCACGCGCTGATCCTGGAGCGGACCGGAACCGGACTGGTCGGCGACGTCATCGGCACCGACCAGTACGGCGTTCCCTGTCTCGCGTTCTCCGGCGTGCGCATCCGTTATACGGACCCCGGTACCACGGGGGGTGTCGGCACGCAGCGGGAAACGAGAGACGAGCAGCCCGCGCCGTTCCGGCAGGAAACGTGGGAGCCGCGCGATCCGGAGTCGCTGGGGCTCGGCGCAGCGCGCGAGGCTTTCGTGCAGCGTGCGTTGGTGATCGGAGCCTCCGACCTCGCGGTCCGGCTGGCCAAGGCACTGGACGCCGATATGCCGACCGAGCGGATCGCGCGTGAACCAGACGCAGCGATTGCGATCGCCACCGCCGTACTGACCGGCCGCGGCGGCGCTGCTCCCACCGCGGTGGTGGTGGTCTGGCCGCCGGATGCCGATGCGACCGAACCGATAGACGCCGCCACGTCGGTCGGACGAGTACTCGATCTGCTACAGCGCGTCCACGCCGAGGACGGGACAGCATCCGTGACGGTCGTGCTGCCGGACCACAGCGGCACCCGCACAGTGCCCGACGATCCCCGCTCGCGAGCGGCGGTCGCGCCGGCGGCGATCGCGGGCCTGGTGCGTTCGTTGCAGCTCGAGACGGGCCGGGCGGTGCGCCTGGTCTGGGCGGATGCCGACACCAGGAATTTGCCACTGCTGTGCCGCCTGGTGACTGCCGGGGACATGGCGATTCCCGACGAACTGCGGCTGTGCTCAGGTGATGTCGCCGTTCGGCGCTTCACGCCCGCACGACCGCGCGCGCTGCCCGTCGCCGCCATCGACGCCGGCGGAACCTATGTCGTCATCGGCGGGCTGGGGTTGCTCGGCTCGGTGGCCGTGCGCTGGCTACTCGATGCGGGAGCGCGGGACGTCGTGGTGTTGACGCGCGCACCTCGCCAGGTGCCCGCGCTGCTCGACGGTCTGGAGGATCGCATCGTCGTGGTTCGCTGTGATGCCGCCGACCCGAACGACCTGGCCAACGCGCTGCACGATATCCGCGAATGCGGCTCGACCATCCGTGGCGTCGTGCACGCCGCGGGCGCGTTGGAGGGTGCCGCGTTCGACGCGGTCACGGCGGGACAGCTGACCAGGATGCTCTCGCCCAAGGCGACCGCTGCGGGCAATCTGATCGAGCTCACGGCGACCGACCCCACGGACTTCGTTCTGCTGTTCTCCTCGGCAACCGGCGCGCTCGGCGCCCCTGGTCAGGCCGCCTACGCCGCCGCAAACGCGGCCATGGACGCGTTGGCGCCGACCGCCCCGGGCCGGCGAATTCTCAGCATCGGCTGGGGCGTCTGGGATTCCGGTCTCGCCGCGGCGGCGGGCGGTGCGAGACACCTGCGCCGGGCGGGTATCGCGGCGTTCGACGTGCGCCGCGGGATGGCCGTGCTGTCCGAAGCCCTGCGCTATGACGGCCCATACCTGCTCGCGCTGGATTACGCCCCAACCGCCGATCCGTCCCCGGTGGCGCTTCGTCTGATGAATCTCCTTGCCCCGACCGTGGATTCAATTCGAACGCGGAGTGTAGACGGCAGAACCGACTCAGACCGGGTACCGACAGCACCGGACACAGCCGAACCGCTGACCAGCACCATCCGCCGCGTCCTCGCGAGCACGCTCGATCTGCCCGCCGAGCACATCGATCCCGCCGCGGACTTCAACGACCTCGGACTCAGCTCACTGCTCGCGATCGAGATGCGCCGCAATCTGGAAGCCCGGCTGCGCATTCGGATCTCCACCGCCGAACTCTTCAAGCACCCAACCATCACCACCCTCGGCGCCGCCCTGATGGATCGGTTCGCCGCGAGCACGAGCGGGGCATCGTGACCGACTTGCCCCTCGGCAACATCCTCGCGACCCGCGTGGCCGAATGGGCCGCGACCCAGCCGGACGAAGATGCCTTCACCGAACTGCGCTTCCACAGGAAGGAACGTGTACCGGTCACGCTGACCTACGCGAGCCTGCATGCCGCCGCGGGCGCGCTCGCCGCACGACTGCGGCAGGAGAGCGTGCCAGGCGACCGGGTGGCCATCCTCTGTGCGCACGGAATCGACTACGCCGTCGCCTTTCTCGCCTGTCTGTACAGCAATCGCATCGCGGTGCCGCTGTTTCCGGTTGCGGGCGAACGCAATCGAGAACGGCTGCAAGCGGTGCTCGCCGACAGTCGGCCCGCGCTCACGCTGCTGTCGGCGCACGACGAACTCAGCGCCCCGACGCTCGGCCAGGCAACCGGACGCGTACTGGTGTTGCCACCGGATGTGACCGTTTCGGTGGCGGATGCGGCCGAGCCGGTTATCGACCCGATATGCGACAACCTCGCTTACCTGCAATACACCTCCGGTTCGACCAAATCCCCCACCGGGGTCCGCGTGACGCACGCGAATCTGGCGACGGCGCTCGTGCAGCTGCGACACGCCTTGTCCGCGGCAACGGACCGGCCGATCGTGACCTGGCTGCCGTTCTTCCACGACATGGGCTTGATCCTCGGCCTGTCTCTGCCGCTCTCGCTCGGCGTCCACGGCGTCACCCTGGCGCCGGCGGAGTTCGTCAAGCGCCCCATCCGCTGGCTGCGCGCGATCGGCGACTACCGCGCCGGCCTGACGGGTTGCCCCAGTTTCGGGCTGACGCTGGCGGTTTCTGGAACGACGCCCGAGGAGCGGGTCGGCCTCGACCTGTCCGGACTGGCGATCCTGCTCAACGGCGCCGAGCCGGTCCGTGCCGACGCGCTGAACAAGTTCACCAGAACCTTCGGCCCGTACGGCTTCCGCCATCACGCGCACACCCCCGGCTTCGGCTTGGCCGAGGCCACCCTGACGGTCACCCTCTGCGACCAGCGGGACGAACCGGTGGAGCACTACTTCGAGCGCGGCGCACTCGCCGAGGGGTTTGTTGTCCCGATGCCCACCGGGGACGCCGCCGAAATCCAGGACGGTGTGCCGCTCGTCGGCTGCGGCACACCCGCGGGACAGGCGGTGCGGGTGGTCGACCCGCTCGCACGGACGGTGCTGCCGCCGGGGCGAGTCGGCGAGATCTGGGTGTTGGGCAGCAATGTGTGCGACGGCTATTTCGGCAGGCCCGACGCTACCGAGGAAACCTTCGGCGCCACCCTGGCCTGCGGCGACGGCCGCTGGCTGCGCACCGGCGACCTCGGCTTCCAACACGAGGGCCAGCTCTACCTCGCGGGGCGCCGCAAGGACGTCATCGTGGTCGACGGGCGCAACCACTATCCCGCCGACATCGAGATGACCGTGGAGGCCTGCGCCCGGGAGATCAGGCCAGGCCACGTGACGGTGTTCGGACATGATGACGGTCGGCGCGAAGATCTGGTCGTGGTCGCCGAAATCACCGCCGCGGTCGACATCGATCCCGCCGAGCTCTTCGTGCTCGCACGTCGCATCCGCACCGCCGTCGCCGCTACGCACGAGGTGATGCCGGGCGCGGTGATGCTGGTCGAGCCGGGGCGGATTCCCAAGACCAGCAGCGGAAAGCTACGCCGCGGCGAGTGCAGGGCTCGCTACCTCGCGGGCCATCTTCGGCCGGTCGCGATGATCTGACTGGGCGCTGGCGGCGACGCGGATCGGCACGTCGGTCGAAGCGATCGCTGTCGGCTCGCAGCGCACATGCCGGAGCCGGGAAGTCGTCTGTGTTATCGCCAAGCAATAACGCGAGTGCGCAATGTGCGAATTCAGTGCTCGGTCCGGCCCAGGAGCCGATCGGTCTCGCGTCGCTCGCGCTTGGTCGGCCGCCCCGCCCCACGATCTCGACGGGGCATGGTCGCCATGATCTCCCGCGGGGGAGGGGGCGGGCTGCGGTCGATCAGGCACTGCGCCGCGATCGGAGCACCGACCCGTTTGGTGACGATCCGCTCCACGATGACGATGCGCTCGAGACCGCCCACCCGGATGCGGACCTCATCGCCGGGACGCACCGGCTGCGCGGGCTTGGCCGTCGAGCCGTTCACGCGAACATGTCCGCCGCGACAGGCTTCCGCGGCAGCGGATCTGGTCTTGAAAAGACGCACCGCCCAGGTCCACGAGTCGACTCGGGCCTGTGTCGCGCTGTTCTGGGTGCCGTGTTCGGCGCGGGCCACTCGTTACACGATACGGCGTGCGGTAACCACCATGTCGGGGCGCAGCGGGGTGTAGGACACCGGCGTACCCGTCTGCACCGCGTTCAGCAGCTTCCCGTCGCCCGCGTAGATACCGACATGGCCGCCGCCGTTGGTGACGACGATGTCGCCCGGCTCCAGGTTCTGGAATGCCACCGGAGCGCCGACGTGCGACTGCTCGAAGCTGGTACGGGGCAGTTCGATTCCCGCCTGGCGGAATGCCCACTGGACGAGTCCGGAGCAGTCGAAGGACCTGGGTCCCGCGGCGCCCCAGGAGTATTGGGCGCCGACCTTGCTCTTGGCAGCGTCGAGGGCGATGTCACCCGCGCTGGTCGGCTGGGGGGCGAACAGATCCGGCAGCATCGGCGCGAGAGCGGGCGGCTGGGGAGCCGCCTGCGGCGCGGCGGCGGCGGGGGCGGCGGGGACAGCCGCGAGCGCCTGCTGGATCTGCTGGCTGAGCTGCTGGGCCGGCTGCTCGTATTCCTGCGGGATGTCGAAGTTGCCGACGCCGGGAACGTTGATAGTCGCGGCCATCGCCGGAATCGCGGGCATCGCGCCAGTCGCGGCAACCGCACCCATGACAATGGCGCCCTTGACGGAATTCGGAACCCGAGAATCCCGCTGCAAGCTGTGTTTACCCACCGAGCTACTTCTCCGATCTTGCTGCTCTCCCGCCGACCGGGTTAGCTGACGGGTTCGGGCCGGGAGAACGGCCCTACCTCGCAACCGAAATGGCCGCAAGGATTCACCCCAGACGAACCTGTGGGTCCCCGGCACGACAGCCGAGACCGATTAGCCTCGACAGCCGTTTAGGCGGTAACTAGTGGCGCCGCTCCTCTTACGAAGCGACTGACTCCACTAAGTCACGAAGAGATTACGACGCGAACGCGGTGTTGTCCAGCGCACAGAGCTGCGTTTTTCCATCAACACCGAAACCCCTGGGTGATCCGACGAAAACCGGACAACTGCCGATGGTCACAACTCGATCTCGACCTTCAGCGCTCGATCACCGAACAGACAACTGCGGCGCGAATCGCGGTCATGCGATCAGGATTCCGCCCGGCGCGTCCTGAGTGCGCGCTCCAGCTCATCGATTCTGCGCCGCGCCTCGGCCAACTCGACCTCGAGTCTGCCCAGCGCCATGACCAGCGGGCCGACCGCTAGGTCCGCGACGAGCTGGGGGTCGTCGTAACCGCGTTCGATCGCGACGAGGATGTTGGACCTGATGCGCTGCGCCACCGTGGCGCCCGCCGGAACGCTCCACGACTCGACCACCTCGGCGGTGGTTTCTGCGGTGGGTTCGTCGGACATGCCCCCTCCGTTCCCGCGCGCGTATCGCGCGACCATTCTGGCCGAACCGCCACCAGCCTAGAACTTCGGCGGCGCGACCCATAGTGCAATACGGCCCGCTAAGCCTCTCTAGGACACGCCGTAGACACACCCAGATTATGGTGACAAGACGCGCTACGGTGTCAGGGCATGGACCCCGTACGGAATCCGTATGCACCCGGAGCGGGACAGCGCCCACCCGAATTAGCCGGGCGCGACAAGCAACTCACCGCGTTCGACATTGTGCTCGAACGTGTCGCGCGCGGTCGTCCGGAACGGAGCGTCATGCTCACCGGCCTGCGCGGTGTCGGAAAGACCGTGCTGCTCAACCAACTTCGTTCCGCCGCGATCTCGCGCGGCTGGGGCACCGGCAAGATCGAGGCACGACCGGACCAGGAACTGCGCCGCCCGTTGTCCTCGGCGCTGCACATGGCCGTGCGCGCCATCGCCATGGCACACCGCGATCCCGAGCGGGTCGACGACTTTCTCGGCATCCTCAAGGCTTTCGCGTTGCGCGCTACCGCCGAGAAAGGCATGCGGGAACGCTGGCAACCCGGCATCGACGTGCCCGCCGTGACCGGCCGAGCCGATTCCGGCGACATCGAGATCGATCTGGTGGAACTTCTGGTCGCGGCCGCCGCACTGGCCGGCGACATCGGCATCGGGATCGCGCTCTTCATCGATGAGATGCAGGATCTCGGCGCCGCCGACATCTCCGCGATCTGCGGCGCCTGCCACGAGCTGAGCCAAGACGCGGCGCCGCTGATCGTGGTCGGCGCAGGCCTCCCGCACCTGCCCGCGGTGCTATCCGCCTCGAAGAGCTACTCCGAGCGACTCTTCAGCTATCACCGCATCGACCGACTCGACCGAGAGTCCGCGGACCAGGCTCTGATCGCGCCTGCCCAGCGCGAAGACGTGAAGTTCACCGACGAAGCGCTCGATGCTCTCTATCACAAGGCCGACGGCTACCCCTATTTCGTGCAAGCGTACGGCAAAGCGGCATGGGACCAGGCGCCGGAGAGTCCGATCGGTGCCGAAGACGTCGAGGTGGCCGCACCGTCCGCGGAGGAGGAGTTGGCGGTCGGCTTCTTCGGTTCCCGCTATGAGCGCGCAACCCCCGCGGAGCGTGAGTACATGCGCGCCATGGCCGACCTGGCCGGCGACGACGGCCCGGTGGCGACCGCGGCGGTGGCCAACGAACTCCGTCGCAAACCTGCCTCGCTGTCCCCGGCGCGCGATGGCTTGATCAAGAAGGGCCTCATCTACTCGGCCGAACGCGGCACGGTCGGTTTCACCGTGCCACACTTCGGCCGCTACCTGCGCTCGGTCTGACGGCGGAGGCCGCGGCCGATGACCGCATGGATCGGCCGCATATCTGCGCCTCTTGCAAAATTGGTAGAGATTCGTAGATTTCTCTCGACCGTAAGACCTACCAGCGGGTAACAAACCCTCCTACACTTGGATGTGATCCCGATCACGTCCAAGGAGGGCATCATGGCGACAGCCGCGAAAGTCGACGCGACCGAAGAACAGGCCCGCGCACTAGTCGAGGAGTCCCGCGAAACCAGCTGGGCCAAGCCATCGTTCGCCAAGGAGATGTTTCTGGGACGATTCCGGCTCGATCTGATCCATCCCTACCCGCAGCCCGACCCCGAGGACACCGCGCGCACCGAGGCGTACCTGGCCCGACTGCGGCAGTACTGCGAGACGCTCGACGGATCGGTGATCGAATCCGAAAGCCGAATCCCGGACGACTACGTGAAAGGCCTGGCCGAACTCGGCTGCTTCGGCCTGAAGATCCCAGAATCCTATGGTGGCCAGGGCCTTTCCCAGTTCGGGTACAACAGGGCGCTGATGCTGATCGGTTCCGCACACCCAAGCCTGGGCGTGCTGCTCTCGGCGCACCAGTCCATCGGTGTACCGGAACCACTGAAGCTGGCGGGCACCCCCGAGCAGAAGGCAGAGTTCCTGCCCCGCTGCGCGGCGGGCGCGGTCAGCGCGTTCCTGCTGACCGAGCCCGACGTGGGCTCCGACCCGGCGCGCATGGCCAGCACCGCGACGCCGATCGAAGACGGCGAGTTCTACGAGCTCAACGGCGTCAAGCTGTGGACGACGAACGGCGTAGTCGCCGAACTGCTCGTCGTGATGGCGCGCGTGCCCAAGAGCGAAGGACATCGCGGCGGCATCTCGGCGTTCGTGGTCGAAGCCGATTCGCCGGGCATCACGGTGGAGCGGCGCAACGCGTTCATGGGCCTGCGCGGCATCGAGAACGGCGTCACCCGGATGCACAACGTCCGGGTGCCCAAGCGCAACCTGATCGGCCGCGAGGGCGACGGCCTCAAGATCGCACTCACCACCCTGAACGCGGGCAGACTCGCTATTCCCGCCCTTTGTACCGCGGCAGGGAAGTGGTCGCTGAAGATCGCGCGGGAGTGGAGCACACAGCGGGTGCAGTGGGGTCGGCCGGTCGGCGAGCACGCCGCCGTCGGCGCGAAGATCTCGTTCATCGCGGCCACCGTCTTCGCGCTGGAGGCGACGCTCGACCTGTCGGCGGCCATGTGCGACGAGGCACGAAACGACATCCGGATCGAGGCGGCGCTGGCCAAGCTGTGGGCCAGCGAGATGAGCTGCCGGATCGCCGACGAGCTCGTGCAGATCCGCGGCGGTCGTGGATACGAGACGGCGGCCTCGCTCGCCGCGCGTGGCGAGCGCGCCGTCGGCGCCGAGCAACTGGTGCGCGACCTGCGGATCAACCGCATCTTCGAAGGTTCCAGCGAGATCATGCGGCTGCTGATCGCCAGGGAGATGGCCGACGCGCACATGGCGGCCGCAGGCGCGCTGGTCGACCGCAAGGCCGAGTTGAAGAACAAGGCGAAGGCTGCGGTCGGCGCGACCGGGTTCTACGCCAAGTGGTTCCCGCAGCTGGCCGTCGGCGCGGGCACGGTGCCCGCCGCCTATACCGAATTCGGCCCGCTGGCACGTCATTTGCGGTTCGTCGAACGTAGTTCGCGCAAGCAGGCCAGATCGCTGATGTACGCGATGGGCCGTTGGCAGGCCGGCCTCGAATACCGGCAGAACTTCCTCGGCCGGATCGTCGACATCGGCGCCGAGTTGTTCGCAATGTCGGCAGCCTGCGTGCGTGCACAGGCGCTGCGCAGCGCGGGCGCGCCGGAAGGCAAGTCCGCCGAGGAGTTGGCGGATGTCTTCTGCAGGCAGTCACGGGTGCGCGTGCGCAAGCTGTTCGACGCGTTGTGGGACAACACCGACGATGATGATCGCACCCTCACCCGCGGCGTGCTCGACGGTCGCTACCAGTGGCTGGAGGAGGGTGTGCTCGATCCGAGCGAGGGAACCGGGCCGTGGATCGCCGAGTGGCAGGTGGGTCCGTCGACCGAGGCGAACCTGCTGCGCCCGTTCCTGCCGCCAACCCGCAGCCACGCGGGCACCTAGGCGGCTGCCTCGCCTCCGCTCGACCCGGCGCACAAGCAGCCACCTCGAGCCTCCGCTCGACCCGGCGCACAAGCAGCCACCTCGAGCCTCCGCAGAACCCGGCGCACAAGCAGCCACCTCGAGCCTCCGCTCGACCCGGCGCGGGCTGCGGGCGGACTTCGTCCGGCTGCGCCCATTAGGCGAGGACGCTTGTCCCGTTCGGGGCGCGGCACCCGAACGGGACGCCGTCGGGTTCGAGGCTCGCATGGTATTCGGCCATATCGGGATATTTGTAGAGAGGCGCAGATTTTCCCGACCATCAGCGATGGCCAGTTGGATAACAAAATCTAGTGGACTCTAGGAGAAATACTCGACTGGTCGATAGAGAGGCAAGCGACGGATTCCCGGACTCTCCACGGAATCCAGCATCCGACCCACTCTCCCGAATTCCTCGGCAAGCGCGGCGGCAAGGCGGTGTGTCGTTCGCCGCTCCCGTTGGACAACGTGTGCGTAACGGCAGGTGTCCGGTCGTTAACGGCACGGAAATCCGGATCGACAACCAGGCAAGAAGGTCCGATAGGTGCTCGCCCCAGGAGAGTGTCATGTCCACGACGATCGCCCGCCGGGCCGCAGATTACGACGGCCGACATGTCACGGTATCGGCCGACGACGGAGTCCCTCTCGCGGTCCGCGTCTTCGGCGCCGAGGACACTCCCGCGACTGTCGTCTTCGTGCATGGTCACTGCTTACGCACCGAATCCTGGTCGTTCCTGCGTGACCAGCTGCTCCGGCAGTGGGGCGGCGACACCAGGATGGTGTTCTACGACCATCGGGGCCACGGCGAGTCGGGAGTGGCGGATCCGTCGACTTACACGATCGACCAGCTGGGACACGACTTGGACGCCGTACTGCGGACGCTAGCGCCGACCGGTCCGGTGATCCTGGTCGGGCACTCGATGGGCGCGATGGTGGTGCTCGCCTACTCTCGGCTGTTCCCGGAGGCAATCGGCACACGTGTCGTCGGCGTCGGACTGCTCGCGGGAGCAGCCAACGGTGTCACCGAGGCCGGGCTCGGCCGCTTCCTGAGCCGGCGCGCGGTGACTTCGCTGCAAGCCGCCGTCACCCGCGCGCCCCGCGCGATGCAGGCGCCCAAGCGACTGTCGCGGCGGTTGTTCGAGCCGATGATCCGGGAGGCCAACTTCGGCACCAGGAAGGTGAATCCGCGCATCGTCGCGCTCGCCACCGCGATGCTCAACGACACCTCACTGCTGACGATGTCCAGCTTCCTGCACTCGTTGATCACCTTCGACGAGACAGCGACGCTGCACCGCCTCGGCACCATCCCCGCGCTGGTGCTTGCGGGCTCCGCGGACATCGTCATTCCGTTCACACACTCCGTAGTGCTGGCCTCCCAGCTGGCGGGTTCGGAGCTGGTGCGCCTGGAAGGGGCAGGGCACAGCGTGATGCTGGAGCGTGCCGAAGAGGTCGCACTCTCCATCGTCGGACTCGTCGAGCGAGCCTTCGGCGCGGCGCGCGACGGATCCGAATTCGCGGCCGCGGGTTGATCGGAGAGACCAGAAAAACCCGGCACAACCGCCGGGATCGACATCGAGCGCGCCAGAATCAGAATCATTCGGTACTGTGTTGTACATCACGTTGTGTGGTGGGTCACACAACTCGGTGGCGCGTGGTTCGAGACAGGCAGCAACCACGCACTACCCGCCGAGTTCGGCTGTCCGCCAGGAACAGAGGAGGCATCGATGACACGCAGCGAATTTGCGGAACTCCGCTACGCGGTCGGCCAGCTTCGGCAATCCATCGGCGCACTGCGCACCCACTATGGCGACGCCAATACTGTGCGTCGGCTGGAGAACGATCTCGAACGGCTCGTCATCGACGCCGACGAACTCGAGCAGTCGCCGCCCCCGGAAGTGCCGCGCCGACCGCAGGACACGATCTACGTTCCGGACAGCAAGTCCGACGAGGCCGCCTGGATGGGCGCACAGGACGAGGGACTCGGCTTCCACTCCCGTCCGCGGACCAAGTAGCTCCGTAACGCAAGTGCATCACGGGCCCGCCCGTGATCGACCGGGACCGTGATGCACTTGTTGCGGGGGCACAACAGATACCGTTACCTGATATGTGAGTGCTTGTATGACCACTCCCAAGCCAGGCAGCCATCCCTTACGAATGGCAGTCCCGTCCTACCGGCCGGACGGCCGTGTGGAGTAGACGTTTCCACGCCACCCGCCTTCCCGACCTGGGCGCGAGGCGGTGACTTCCGGTCGGTTCCACGTGCTTCTCCAGCCCGATGACTGGCGGCCGAGCCACTCCCCGGTACGAGTCCCCGATTCACCGTCAACGACTGCACCGCCCAGGGCAGGCGGACGAACCGACACTCGAGAACCATTCATCCTGCGGCAGTTCGGTTTTCGCTTCCACAGTGTCAACCTCGGCCCCGGGCAGCGATTCGAACATACATTCGCAGGCGTTCATTCGCACTGCTACGAGCAGTTCGCAACCTCACCATGGAGTTCAGGCGCGATGCCTGCCTACTCCACTCCCAGCCGAGCCCGGTGCGACACCGCATCAGCGCACGTCAACGGGCACATCTCCGGTAGAGATAACGACGCTTTTGCTGCCGCGGGTACCGCGTGCCGACGTGATAATTCGACCCGAGCTTCCTTGATCGCGTCCGCACGCCGGACACACTCTGTTCAGTTGAGCTCGAGGTGTTTGCGGTCCGTTCACCGACCTCGGGCACTCGGTGACGCGACACTAGATGTGGCGCAAATCACGGACGTTTGGGCGGGTGGGGATCGCCGGGACCCGGCCTACCCGATAGCACGTGTGTCGTATGGTGCTCAGCATCACATTCGACTGCGGAGGTAACGATGACCACCCGCACAGCAGATCAGCGAGGCATCCCAGTGAATGCCGCACCGACCGCCGCCCCGGAGACGGGCACCGGCGTCTTCAGCAGAACCAGGGCCCGAATCTCCGAACGCACTTTGCGCACTGACCGATGGTGGATTCCCCCACTTGTCACGGTGCTCGGGCTAACCGCGTTCATTATTTACGCGACGATCAGATCGTATGTGCGCACGGCATATTGGGTTCCCGAATACCACTACCTCACACCGTTCTACTCGCCGTGCCTGAGCACCTCGTGCGTCGAGGGCTCGAGCCATTTCGGCACGCCGTTCGGCGAGCTGCCCGTAATCCTGCCGCTCGGCTTCGTGGTGCTGCCTTTCCTACTCGGCTTCCGATTGACCTGCTACTACTACCGCAAGGCCTACTACCGTGCGGTGTGGTTCTCTCCGCCCGCATGCGCCGTAGCCGAGCCGCACGCCACCTACACCGGCGAGACAAGGCTGCCGCTGATCATCCAGAACGTGCACCGCTACTTCTTCTATGTGGCCGTGGTGGTTTCGGTGATCAACACCTACGACGCGATCGTCGCGTTCCACGGCGAGACCGGTGGTTTCGGTTTCGGCCTCGGCAATATCGTGCTGCTGGTCAACGTGATCCTGCTGTGGGCCTACACGCTGTCGTGCCATTCCTGCAGGCATATCGCGGGCGGACGGCTCAAGCACTTCTCGGCGCATCCGGTGCGCTACTGGTTCTGGACCCAGGTCTCCAAGCTCAATACCCGGCACATGGCGCTGGCCTGGACCACCCTCGGCACACTCGTACTGACCGATTTCTACGTCATGTTGGTTGCCAGCAAGACGATTTCGGACCTGCGGTTCATCAACTGACCGCCTCACTGAGGAGTTTCTCTGCATGGCAGAAGTGGAACGGCACAACTACGACGTCGTCGTGATCGGAGCGGGCGGCGCTGGATTGCGGGCAGTGATCGAGGCAAGGGAACACGGCCTGTCCGTCGCGGTGGTGTGCAAGTCGCTGTTCGGCAAGGCACACACCGTGATGGCCGAGGGCGGCTGCGCCGCATCCATGGGCAACGCCAATGAAAAGGACAGTTGGCAAACCCATTTCAGGGACACGATGCGCGGTGGCAAGTTCTTGAACAACTGGCGCATGGCCGAATTGCATGCCCAGGAGGCGCCCGATCGGGTGTGGGAACTGGAAACCTATGGGGCACTGTTCGATCGGACCCCGGACGGCCGCATCAGCCAGCGCAACTTCGGCGGCCACACGTATCCGCGGCTCGCGCACGTCGGTGACCGGACCGGCCTGGAGATCATCCGCACCATGCAGCAGAAGATCGTCTCGCTGCAGCAGGAGGATTTCGCGGAGACCGGTGACTACGAGTCGCGGATCAAGGTGTTCGCAGAATGTACGATCACCGAACTACTCAAGGACGGTGACCGGATTTCCGGCGCGTTCGGGTACTGGCGCGAATCAGGCCGCTTCATCCTGTTCGAGACGCCGGCAGTGGTATTGGCGACCGGCGGCATCGGCAAGTCGTACAAGGTGACCTCGAACTCCTGGGAGTACACCGGCGACGGGCATGCCCTCGCACTGCGGGCGGGCGCGACGCTGATCAACATGGAGTTCCTGCAGTTTCACCCGACCGGCATGGTCTGGCCACCCAGTGTGAAGGGCATCTTGGTCACCGAGGGCGTGCGCGGCGACGGCGGGGTGCTGAAGAACACCGAGGGCAAGCGGTTCATGTTCGACTACATTCCGCCAGTCTTCAAGGGGCAGTACGCCGAGACCGAGGAAGAAGCCGATCAGTGGTTGCGCGACAACGATTCCGCACGTCGCACGCCAGACCTGCTGCCGCGTGACGAGGTCGCGCGGGCGATCAACGAGGAGGTCAAGGCAGGCCGCGGCACCGAGCACGGCGGCGTCTACCTCGATATCGCCTCCCGGATGTCTGCCGAGGAGATCGTGCGGCGGCTGCCCTCGATGCATCACCAGTTCAAAGAGCTCGCGGACGTGGACATCACGAAGGAGCCGATGGAGGTCGGCCCGACCTGCCACTACGTGATGGGCGGTGTCGAGGTCGATCCGGATACCGGCGCGGCAACCGTGCCCGGTCTGTTCGCCGCAGGCGAGTGTTCCGGCGGAATGCACGGGTCGAATCGGCTCGGCGGGAACTCGCTGTCGGACCTGCTGGTGTTCGGCCGCCGCGCCGGACTCGGCGCTGCCTCCTATGTCGAGAATCTCAGCGAGCGCCCGGCGATCTCCGAGAACGACATCGCAAAGGCCGCGAAAGTCGCACTGGCCCCGTTCGATCCGCCTACCGAGGACAGCGGTGAGAACCCCTATACCCTGCACACCGATCTGCAGCAGTCGATGAACGACCTGGTCGGCATCATCCGCAAGGAACACGAAGTGCGTGAGGCGATCAGCAAGCTGGCCGCGCTGCGCGCCCGCTTCCAGCAGGTCACCGTGGAGGGACACCGCCAGTTCAACCCCGGCTGGCATCTCGCGCTCGACCTGCAGAACATGCTGCTGGTCAGCGAGTGCGTCGCGCAGGCCGCGCTGCTGCGCACCGAAAGCCGCGGCGGGCACACCCGCGACGACCACCCGTCGATGGATCCCGACTGGCGCAACAGGCTTCTGGTCTGCGCAGTGGACCCGAATACGGCCGAGGACCCGATCCCCTCCGTCACGGTGACGCCCAAGGATCAGGTTCCGATGCGGCCCGAGCTGCTCGCTCTCTTCGATCTCGGCGAGCTCGAAAAGTACTACACCCCGGCCGAACTCGCCGGGCACCCGGCGGCGGTCGGGAATTCCACGGAGCGAGAGGCGTAGCGATGGGTTATGACGCCAAATTCCGCGTGTGGCGCGGGGACCTCGAGGGCGGTGCACTGCACGACTTCACCGTGCTGGTGAACGAGGGCGAGGTCGTGCTCGACATTATTCATCGGTTGCAGGCCACGCAGGCGCCCGATCTGGCTGTCCGCTGGAACTGCAAGGCGGGCAAGTGCGGTTCCTGTTCGGCCGAGGTGAACGGGCGTCCGCGTCTGCTGTGCATGACGCGCATGTCCACCTTCACCGAGGACGAGGTGATCACGGTGACGCCGATGCGCACCTTTCCGGTGATCAAGGACCTGGTGACCGATGTGTCCTTCAACTACGAGAAGGCAAGGGAGATCCCGTCGTTCACGCCGCCCGTCGATCTGAAGCCGGGAGATTACCGGATGCAGCAGGTCGACGTGCAGCGTTCGCAGGAGTTCCGCAAGTGCATCGAGTGCTTCCTGTGTCAGGATACCTGCCACGTGGTGCGTGACCACGAGGAGAACAAGACGTCGTTCGCGGGGCCGCGGTACCTGATGCGGATCGCCGAGTTGGAGATGCATCCCCTGGATGTGGCCGACCGCCGGGAACTGGCACAGGACGAGCAGGGACTCGGCTTCTGCAATATCACCAAGTGCTGCACCGAGGTCTGCCCGGAGCACATCAAGATCACCGACAACGCGTTGATTCCACTCAAGGAACGGGTGGCCGACCGGAAATACGATCCACTGGTCTGGCTGGGCAACAAACTTTTCCGCCGCTAGTCCGCCGAGGCCACCGGCCGGGAGCATACCCGGCCGGTGGGCGCACCCTTACAGCATCGCCACCACACCGATGGCGACGATCCACACCAGCAGGCCGACGAACAACGCCGACAGCACCGAGCTGGTGAGGATGAAGACACCGATTGCCGACACCGCGAACAACAATGCGACGATCAGCCATTCAACCCAATCCCCCGGACGCAGTTTCTTGTACCGGGGATGGGAACTTTTGAGCCCACGGTCCACAAGAAGTGGTTTACCCGCAAGCGGCTGCGGCAAACATGATTTCGTTGTCGAATCTGTGCCATTTCGTGATCCGAAAGTGCAGATTCGATCACATCGTGCGCGCCGACCTGGGATAATCCGCCTGGCCGCACGACTCCCGGCCCGGCAGCTCGTCACCCGCCGCCGAGCCGGGCCATCACTATTCCGGCCGGTCGAACTCACCGTCGTGGACGCCCGCGGTGAAGGCGGCCCATTCCCCCGGGGTGAAGACCAGCACTGGGCCGTCGGGATCCTTGCCGTTGCGTAGGCCTACGTGCCCGTCGGCGAGCAGCGCTACCTCCACGCTATTGCTCGCGCCTTCGCCCGCCTTACGCCAGGTGGCGCCGGCAAGATCGACGTTCGTGTTGCCTTGGATGCTCACGACATGGACTCCTTTGCTCTCGTTGCCGCCCTTATGAGCGGACGAATTCTCCACCGGTCACACCCGCGGTGAACGCATCCCATTCCACTGGTGTGAAGACGAGTGCTGGTCCGCCGGGGTTCTTGCTGTCACGGACGCCGACGTGGCTACCGTCGAGGAAGGCCACCTCCACACAGTCCTTTCCCGCTCCGCTGCGGGTGCTCTTGAACCACTGCGCTCCAACCAGATCGAAACTCATGCCACATACTCCTTCGCTACCTGCCGGAGCAGGTGTCTACTCGACTGAATATCCAGCGCACAGCGCTGGAGGCACTCGTGGGCCCGATCGTACCGCCGCACATCGGCACGTCTTTCCAGGTAAAGATCCCCGGTGAAACCTTCCGTGTACACCACTGACGGTTCGACCGGCAGCCCTTTGCTATCGGTTCCGAACTCGAGAACCGTGAACGGACCGGTGGATACTCCGAGCGGGACACCAGCCGCGAACGGCAGGATACGCAGCGAGATATTGGTTCGAGTACTGAAATCGGCAAGATGTCTTAGCTGCGCCGCCATCACTTTCACGCCACCAACCATTCGGCGCAGCACGGACTCGTGCAACACCACGTCAACCGTGGCGGGCGACGCCTTCCTCGTGATCAGGGCCTGCCGCTGTAAGCGCAGCTGGACCCGCCGATGCAGTTCCGCCTCCGAATCCTCGGGATAGCCCAGACGATTCAACGCCATCGCGTAGTCGGCGGTCTGCAACAACCCGAGGACGAGTTCGGACTGGTAGGAGGTGAGATGCCGGGCTGATGCCTCCAGACCGACGTAGACGTCGAAGTTTTCGGGGATCAGATCGCCGTAGGCGTGCCACCAGCTCTTGACCGCCGCCTGCTGCGCCAGCCCCTTGAGACCCTCGGCCAAGTCGTCCGGAATGCCGTATATCCGGCAAAGTTCCTGAATGTCGATGGTGCGGATGCGATCGGCTTGCCCCTTCTCGAGGCGCTGCAAAGTGCTTGCGCCCCATTCCATGAGCTTCGACGCCTCGGCGATGGTGAGCCCCGCTCGAGTGCGCCAATCCCGAAGGTATCTGCCGAGTTGCCGGCGGGGTAGGGTTGAGGAGGGATTTTCGGAACCGCTTGGTTTGTCGGACCCGCAGGACGATTCCTGGGAATTCGCTGACACTCTTGCCGAACTCTCTGACACAGCACGCTCCGTTCTGCGTTCCGATGACAGCCCGAGGGCGATCGGGGTCGACCCACAAGCTCGGCTCCCCGTCACTTCGCTTGGGCAGAGGGCTCTTTCATCCACTATGGAGAATCCTCTCCTCCTACCCGGATTTTGTGCTGGGAATTCGCGCGAAAATTTTGGATATCCACGATGATCGTTGTTCCACAGTCGAGGCGGTGGTGTGCTGGAAGTATGCCCGGAAGGTCTCCGGCCCGTTCGTCGCCCACTGCGAAACCCTCGGGCGCGCACAGGAGTCGCACGCAGGAACGAGGAGTCATGGCAGCACACGTCATAGCGTCGTCGTCGATGACCAGCGATCTCACTCCGCATCGGGCGCGTGGAATTGGACAAGAGAGCTGGGTGATGTCCTCTCTGACCCTGACCTGCGCGCAGGCGGTCGCCGCTCTGCGTGTGGCCGAAGTCGTGCCCACCCCGCTCGATTCGGTCGGAGAGCCGGCCGACGAGGTCGGCCTGACCGCGCGCCGGCCGCGTGGTGGAGCCGGCAAGCATCGCCGGATAGTCGGTGCCCGCGGAGAGGGAGTAGCCTGATGCCGCTGACCGAGCTGAACCTACAGGTCGCGGCGCTGCTCGCCTGCGGAGCCGATCCTGGTGCGATGAGCATCGAACAAGCCCACTCCGCAATGCAATTACACATCGACTGCACCGTGGACCGGTGCCAGGTGCGCCGCCGCGCGCGCACGACGTTGGTCGAGGCAGGCAAGTGCGTGCTCGACGAGCGCGCGCTGCCCAGCTGAGTGGGCGCCGGTCTCCTCGGCCGATCACGCCCGGCACATCCGCGTCGCTCAGTGCCAGGTGTGATCCGTGAGCGGCGTGCGCGGGCCGAACTTCGGTTTGTGGAAATGCCCGCTGATCTCGAGCAACCGGATCGCCCGATAACGATGCGGGCGTAGCGGTTCCAGACAGTCGATTAGTGCCTCATCGTCGAGTGGGCGGCCGAGCAGGGTCCAGCCGACCGTCGCAGCGAGGTGGTAATCGCCGACTGACAACGCATCCGCGTCACCGAACGCCCGCTGCGCTATCTCCGCGGCGGTCCACACCCCGATGCCGGGGATGGTCCGCAGCATGCGCGCGGCCTCAGCCGGATCGACCTGCGCCGCCCGCTCCAGCGAGCTCGCCACCCGGGCCGCGCGCACGATGGTCTGGGCGCGCTGCGGGCCGACGTTGGCGCGATGGTAGGCCCAGGACGGGATCCGCCGCCAGGTCTCGGCGTCCGGCGGCAGCCGCATTTCCTCCGGCGCGGGCCCGGGCGCGGGCTCACCGAACCGCCGCACCAGTGTTCGCCACGAGGCGCGAGCGGAGACGGTGTGCACCTTTTGTTCCAGCACGGCAGGTACCAGAGCCTCGAAGACCAGGCCGGTGCGCAGCATGCGCAGACCTGGATAACGGCGGTGGGCGTCGACGAGCTTCGGGTGATCGGGAGCGAACGCCGAGAGATCCTCGTCCAGGCACAGCATGTGCTCGAGGCCGTCGAGGAATTCGGTCGCGCCGGGGCCCCAGGCACAGGCCTCGACTGCGCATCGCCCGGACTGGGTCAACCGGTAGGTGACCGGGCCGGTGGGGAGGCGGGAAGCGTGCCAGTGCGCGCCGTCGCTGGAGACCCGGTGGCAGGGGTCGCCATTGCCGCGGCCGAGCGGGGCGAGGGTGCACGCGAGATCGATCGGCCGATCCGCTGTCAGGGTCCTGGACGAACCGGTCCGGCCCGCTCCCGGCTCGGCCATCGCGTTGCGCACACGAATCATTCTGCCCGGTGTGGGCTCGGCGACGCCCCCCGCCACAATCGGCCGAGAATTGCCGCCTGACGCGATACCGCACCGTGCGATAGCAATTCGGCATGATATCTGAATGGCGTACTTTGTAACGCGAAGAAATAGCATGCCGATACTGATTTTGGTCGGCAAACAGCTGGCAGTCGCCACTACGGAGGTTCTGATGATCACCAATGTGCTCAACTGGTTGCTCAACGCCTGGGGCGGCGTTTCCGCGGGCAGCTCGGGTTACCAGATTCCGCAGGGCACCCTACCCTTCGGCAGCTGAGCGACGTGGCGCACTCGCCGCGGCCAGTTGCGGCGGGTGCGTGAAAGTCTCATTGCCCCAAGAGGAACTGGGCAAGATGCCGACCTTTGCGACCGGCAATGGCAACGGCCTGGGTGCGGCAGGAGAATCCGTCGGCGAGGAGGATCGCGTCGCCTCCCGCAGTACGCAACGCGGGCAACATTCCATTCTCGGCCACTGCGACCGAAATGTCGTAATGGCCGGCTTGCATTCCGAAGTTTCCCGCCATACCGCAACATCCGGTGATCTCAGTCACATTCAAATCCATACTGGTTAACAGCTGGCGATCGGCATCGAAGCCCAAAATCGCGTGTTGATGACAATGCGGTTGGACCACCACCGACTGCCCGGTCCGCACTGGCGGGCGCCAGTTCGGCTGCTCGGCGAGGAACTCGGCCAGCGTGCGCACCGCCGCCGCGATGGCGACCGACCGCGGGTCGTCCGGAAGCAGTTCTGGTAGGTCAGCGCGCAGGACCGCGGTGCAGGACGGTTCCAGTCCGACCACGAGGCCGCCCGCGCGCACGTGCTCGTCCAGCGCGGCCATGGTGTCGCGCAGCCGGGCACGGGCGCCGTCGAGCTGCCCCGTGCTGATCCAGGTGAGGCCGCAGCAGACACGGTGCTCGGGAATCCGGACACGGTAGCCGAGCGTGGTCAACAGCCGGGCCGCGGCCAGCGCGATCTCGGGGTCGAAGGCGTTGGTGAAGGTGTCGATCCACAACATCACCTCGCCGGAGCGATCCTCCGATCGGCCACGGGCAGAGCTGTCGTCGAGCCGATGGGCAGAGTCGAGCCGATGGGCAGAGCGGTCCTCGAGCCGGTCGGGCTCATCCGCCGGATCGGCGAGCCGAGCGCCGTCGTCCAGGTCACGCCATATGCGGCGGAAACTGCGTTCGGCGAGGCGCGGCACGGCGCGGCGCGAATCGATTCCCGCCGCCCGCAGTCCGAGTCGGCGCAGCGCGGCACGATCGGCCAGTGCGTTGACGACCCGCGGCATCCGGCTCGCGACAGCGAGCCATCTCGGCAGCCAACCCAGCGAGTAGTGATCGGGCGGGCGCGGCCGATGGCGGTAGCGGCGGTGCAGCGCCTCCGATTTATAGGTGGCCAGGTCGACGCCCGCCGGACAATCCGAGCGACACGCCCGGCAGGACAGGCACAGATCGAGCGATTCGGCGACGGCCTGCGACGACCACGGCAGCGCACCCCGGACCACTTCCTGCAGCACCCTGGCCCGTCCTCGCGTGCTGTCCTTCTCATCCCTTGTGGCCAGGTAGGACGGGCACATGAAACCGCCGTCGGCACGGCACTTGCCCACACCGACACAGCGATGGACGGCTGTGCTCAGATCACCGTCGTCGTGTGGGAATGCGTAGCCGTTCGACGACCCGACACCCGGCGCCAGCCCGACGAGCCGCAGATCGACATCGATCGGACGCGGCGCGACCAGGACACCCGGGTTCAGCACGTCACCAGGATCGAACAGCGCCTTGTACCCGGCGAACGCGTCGAGCGCCGTGCGGGAGTACATCACCGAGAGCAGCTCCGAGCGGGCGCGACCGTCGCCGTGCTCGCCGGAGAGCGAACCGCCATGCCGCACGACCAGCTCGGCCGCGTCGAAGAGGAAGGCGCGAAAACGCTGCGGCGCGTCGGCGATCGGCAGGTCGAGGCGAACATGGATGCAGCCGTCGCCGATGTGCCCGTAGAGCAGGCCGTCCACATCGTGGTCCCGGGTCAGCGCGGCGAAATCGCGCAAGTAGGCGCCGAGCCGTTCGGGTGGAACGGCCGCGTCCTCCCACCCCGGCCAGGCCGGGCGTCCTTCCCGCGTGCGACCGGCGAGTCCGGCACCGTCGGCCCGAATCTGCCAAAGTGCCGCGGCGGCAACAGTATCGGTGACGATCCGGGCGTCGAGTGCGCCTGCGGTCCGACACAGCCGCTCGGCGACTGCCACCGCCTCGGCCTGCGTCGCACCCGCGGTCTCGACGAACAACCATCCGCCGCCGGATGGCAGTTCGGGGACCCTGCCCCGGTGGGCGCGGACCACATCGACCAACCGCGCGTCGATGCCTTCGACCGCGATCGGCGCGCAAGCCATGACGGCGGCGACATCGTCGGCCGCGGTGGCGATGTCGGGGTATCCGAGCACGGTGAGGACAGTCGCCGCGGGCAGCGCGACCAACTCGACCGTGGCGTCCAGTAGCAGGCCACAGGTGCCTTCGCTGCCGACGAACGCCTTCGCCGCCGACGCGCCCCGCTCAGGCAGCAGATGTTCGAGACCGTAGCCGGAGGCCTGGCGGCCGAAACGGCCGAGATCGGTGCGCAGCACCGCGAGATGCGCCCCGGTGAACTCCGCGAGCCCCGGCACCGCCGATAGGTCGGCGGCCAGCCTGCGCTCCGTGCGGGTGCCGTCCAGAATCCGCAGTTCACGCACAGTGTCGGAGGTGCGGCCCCAGGCGACAGCCCGTGGTCCGCAGGCGTTGTTGCCGATCATGCCGCCGAGCGTGCAGCGATTCTGCGTCGACGGATCCGGTCCGAAGCGCAAGCCGAGCGGGCGCACCGCGGCCTGCAACTGTGAAAGCACCACACCCGGTTGCACCGTGGCGACGCGCGCCGCCGGATCCAGCGCCAAGATCCGGTTCATGTGCCTGCTGAAATCGAGCACGAGCCCGGGGCCGATCGCGTTGCCCGCCACCGAGGTTCCTCCGCCACGCGCGGTGACCGGCAGACCATGGTCGCAGGCGAATTCCAGCGTGGTTGCCACGTCCGCGTCGGTGCGGGGGAAAACGACCGCTGCCGGGAGAACACGGTAGTTCGAGGCATCCGAGGAGTACTCCGCGCGGCGACGCGCGGAGGTGTCGACCTCACCCGCGATACTGCCGTGCAGTGCCGCCATCCGGTTCTCGGTCACCTCGCCAGCCTAGAAGCTGTGTTTGTTGGCCGCGCGGGCGCGGCGGGTTCGCGGCCCCCTGGTGGCTCGCGTCCGAGCGGCCGCCGCTGGCGACTGCGTCGCGGACGCGGCGGCCGCTCGGACGCGAACCGGGCCGCGAACGGGGGGAATGCTTGGTCTCGCTGCGCTCGGAAGCCGGAGTGAGCCGATGCGGTCACATCAGCAGGCGAGAGGCAGGTTGTGTCAATTGGCCCTGCCTGCGGAACTGCATGTCCGCCCCCTGCATCGCCAGCAACCGCCACGTGCCACTGCATCACGGACGCGGCGGCCGCTCGGACGCGAACCGGGCCGCGAACGAGCAATGCTCGGTCTCGCTGCGCTCGGAAGTGGGAGTTGAGCCGATGTGGTTGCGTGGGGGGCGGTATCGGCGGCACTGGGGTGTGCCGGCTCGCAGCTGGGGGACTGCTGTCGCGGACGCGGCGGACACACTTGGACGCAAGCCAACTGCCTCGCCTTCGCTCGGCCAGGCGCGGGCTGATGATGGGCAGAATCCGGCTGCGCCCGATCGGAGAGGGCAACCGGTTTCGCTGTCGGCGGAATGAGGTCGCGCCCGGAATCGACTTGAACTCAACCTCTGTTGAGGTCTTAGTGTCGGTGGCCATGGCTTTGATGAGTGGGGAGCGAGAGGGAGAAACGACGTGAGTATCGAATCCGTGGCTTGGAGCCAGATGTACCGGCGGGCGAACGCGCCGCAGGAGCAGCGGCCGTTCCGTCTGGCCACCGCCGAGCGGATCATCCGGTTCGCCCTGCCGCATCGACGACGGATCGGCGCGTTCCTACTGTTCAGTGTGTTGTCGGCGGTGCTCGCGGTGGCGACGCCGGTGCTGGCGGGTCACGTGGTCGATGACATCGTCGGCGGGGCGGCGCCGCGTGTGGTGGTCACCCTCGCGCTGGTGATCGGCCTGCTCGCGGTGTTCGACGCCGGGCTCGGGCTGGTGATCCGCTGGTTGTCGTCCCGGATCGGCGAGGGACTGATCCTCGACCTGCGCACCGCCGTCTTCGACCACGTGCAGCGGATGCCGGTCGCCTTCTTCACGCGGACCAGGACTGGAGCGCTGGTCAGCCGCTTGAACAATGACGTGATCGGCGCGCAGCGTGCGTTCAGCGACACCCTGTCCGGGGTAGTGGCCAATCTGGTGACCCTCGCGCTCACGCTCGGCGTGATGGTCAGCATCTCGTGGCAGATCACGCTGCTCGCGCTGGTATTGCTCCCGGTGTTCGTGGTTCCCGCGCGCAGGATGGGCAATCGTCTCGCGAGCATGCAGCGCGAGGCGGCCGGGTTGAACGCGGCGATGAGCACCCAGATGACCGAGCGGTTCTCCGCGCCCGGCGCGACGCTGGTGAAACTCTTCGGCCGTCCGGAGCAGGAATCCGACGAGTTCGCACTGCGGGCGCGCCGGGTGCGCGACATCGGCGTGCGCACCGCGATGCTGCAGACCGTATTCGTCACCTCGCTCACGCTGGTGTCGGCACTGGCGATCGCCTTGGTATACGGGCTCGGCGGCTGGTACGCCCTGCGCGGACAGTTGGACGCGGGCGCGGTCGTGTCGCTGTCGTTGCTGCTGACCAGGCTCTACACGCCCCTGACCGCGCTGGCCAGCGCGCGGATGGAGATCATGGCGGCGCTGGTGAGCTTCGAGCGGGTGTTCGAGGTGCTCGATCTGAAGCCGCTGATCGAGGACGCGCCCGGCGCGAAGCCGGTGCCGGAGGGACCGGTCGCGGTGGAGTTGGACGAGGTGAGCTTCGGCTACCCCTCTGCCGACAAGGTGTCGCTGGCCTCTCTGGAGGACGTGGCGAATCTGGACACCCGCGGCGGGGTGGAGGTGCTGCACAAGGTGTCGCTGCGTGCCGAACCCGGCCAGCTGATCGCACTGGTCGGGTCGTCGGGCGCGGGAAAATCCACTGTCGCCCAGCTGGTTTCCCGGCTCTACGACGTCGACGGCGGCGCGGTACGGTTGAACGGCGCCGACGTGCGCGAACTGACTACCAGGTCGATCCGGGAGACGGTCGGACTCGTCACCCAGGACGGGCACCTGTTCCACGACACCATCCGGGCCAATCTGCTGCTCGCCCGGCCCGGGGCGACGGAGGACGAACTGTGGGACGCGTTGGAGCGCGCACGGCTGCGCGATCTGGTCGCGTCACTGGTGGACGGGCTGGAAACGGTGGTCGGCGAGCGCGGCTACCGGCTCTCCGGCGGTGAGCGCCAGCGCCTGACCATCGCCCGCCTGCTGCTCAAACAGCCGCGGGTAGTGATCCTGGACGAGGCGACGGCGTCACTGGACTCGACTTCGGAAGCCGCCGTGCAGGAGGCGCTCGCGGAAGCATTGGACGGCCGGACCGCCCTGGTGATCGCACACCGCCTGTCCACGATCCGCGCGGCCGACCAGATCCTGGTGCTGGAGGACGGTCGAATCGTGGAGCGCGGCACCCACACTCAGCTGTTGGCCGCCGACGGTCGCTACGCGGAGTTGTACCGCACCCAGTTCGCCGACGAAACCGACACCGTCGCCGCTTGACCTATCCGCTGGCCCGGATGAGACCGATCATCCTGGGTCGGCGGTGCCCGCCTACAGCGGTGACTGATCCGCGTAGCAGGTGACGTCGGTATCCGGCAGACTTCCCACGCTGAAGTATGTGTTGATCGCGTTGTTCACGCAGCTGCTCAGTTCGGGCCGGAATGTCATGTGGATACGGACATCCTGCAGCGTCACCATCCGCGACTCGGACAAGTCCTGATGCAGTCGGACGCCATGGGCATAAGGAGTTCGCGCATCTCCCGTCGCCTGCACAATGAGCACGGGCACCGAATTCCGGACCACAGTCGGAGGTTCGACCGGCCGAGGCCAGAAAGCGCACGGCTGAATGTTGCCTGCCAGCGCGCCGAACACCGGTTGTGTGGCACGGGTCTCTTCGATGTTGCGCCAGTACCAGGTCGGGTCGATCGGTGCTCCGACATCGCCGCAGGCGATCTGCGCCAGCACCGAGTTCTCGTTGTCGCGCAGCGCCTGCACGATGGCGCGAAGCCGAGGAGTGCGCGATGTCGTGGGCGGACCGCCTGCGGCATCGGCGATCTCCCGCACAGTGGTGGCCAACGCTTCGTTCAGCCGGAAGCTCGTCAGCAGAGAGTGCAGGACGAACGGAAACCAATGATCGTCGATCGCAAAGCCATCGATGACAATCGGTTGACGTGCGGCGACCCGAACGAGCTCCTCGATCTTCGCCCGCACCTGCTGCGGAGTCGCGCCGAAATGAAATTCGTCATCCCGAGCGGCGACCCATCCGGCCCAGTCGTCCAAGGCGATCTCTTCTGCCGGACCCCAATCCTGGACCAAGCCCTCCCAATACCGGTCCGGATCGATCGCACTGTCGAGCACTACCCGATCGCTGCGCTCGGGGAACATCTGCGTGAACACCGCCCCGAGGTACGTGCCGTACGACAAGCCGTAGAAGTTGACCTTCTCCTCGCCAAGGGCGCTTCGCACAATGTCGATGTCGCGCGCGGTGTTGCGCGTGGTGAGCTGCCGCAGCTTGTTCGGATCACGAATCAGGCAGGTCGCGGCCATCCCAGCGGACTGAACGGTGTCGTGCACGAATCCCAGCGGCTCCAGACCCGCCGACCGAATCATCTCGCCTACCGGCCAGCCGCACCGAGGACTCTGACCGGACTCGCCGATCCCGCGCGGATCCATGCCGATCAGGTCGTAACTTGCCAAGACCTCCGGTGACAGCACATCACCGAGCAGGTCCAGACTGTCCAGACCCTCCGCACCGGGACCGCCTGGATTCGACAGCAGAATTCCTCGCCGCCGCGCCGGATCGCCGGCCTTCACCCGCGAAATCGCCACGGTCATCGTGCGATCGTCGGACTTCCCGTAGTCGAGCGGCACCAGTACATCGGCGCACTCGCCACCGGCCTTGTCTACATTCTCGACGCCGCAAGGCTTCCACTCGAGCCGCTGGTGATAGAACCGGTCCAACCCGATCGGGTGCGAGTCGTCCACCGGGTCGGCCCGGCTGTTTGCCGGCACAGCCATCAGCAGGGACACCGCCACTACAGACATCGAACGCCTGAACAGGTTCGCCGACAACAGACTTCGCCTCTCGACATGAGCGATCACGCAGGTTGGTGCGACGTGAACCGTAGCTGATTCGGCGGTTCGGTTGTGGTAACCCACACCCCCTCAGAGTGAATCAAGCATTTCGGCGCGCATCGAGTCCGTCCAGCACGCGGTCCAACCCGTAGTGGAACTTCCGCGCACGCGTCTCCGCCGGGTCCCCGTCCCAATCGGCCTGCTGAACTCTCGGAAACTCCAGCGCCGCTTGCTCTGCGGCGGGCCGGAGATCGGCGATCAGCTCTTTCTCGGTCTGTCCGCTGCGCGCCAGCATGCTCAGCCATGCCGCCTCGGTGATGCCCATGCCCACCACGTAGCTGATCACCGTGCCGATGCCGTCGCTGGCCTCGTCGCCGGGAAATCCGCCTGCCTGGAACAACCCGACCATGCGATCGTTGAGCCGCATCACGTTCGGGCCCAGGTAGGACAGGCCGACCTGGCCGAGCGTCGAGGCCATCCACGGGTGCCGCAGGATCATCGCGCGCAGGCTTTGCGCACACTCCTGTGTCGCCGTGCGCCAGTGCGTCGGATCGTCGATCTCCGGAACGCTGATCTCGCCGTACACCTCGTCGACCACCAGCTCGACGAGCTCGTCGCGATTGGCCACGTGTCGGTAGAGCGAGGTGGCGCCCGCGTTCAAGCGCGCACCGAGCTGGCGCATGCTCAGCGCCTCCATCCCCTCAGCGTCGAGCAGTGCGACCGCTTCGACCACGATCTGCTCCCTGGTCAGCGCCGGCTGTTCCCTGCCGCGCCGCGGGCGCGTCCACACCGAACCCACCTGCTGTTTCTCCACGGGCATGTTGACTCCTTCTGTCGCGCCCAGCCTAGCGCACAATGTTCGCACTTGCGAACCTAAGAAATTGATGCGTACATTGTTCGCATTACGCGAACAATGTACGCAACACTGCTGGAAGAGGTTTTCCGATGGACACGACACCGACCCGCGACCCGAAGCGCTGGTGGATACTGATCGTGCTGTGCCTCAGCACGCTGGTTCTGGTCATCGACAATTTCGTCCTTGCCGTGGCGGTGCCGCCGCTGGCCGAGGACCTGGAGGCGACCGCACAGGACATCCAGTGGATCCTGGACTCCTACATCCTGGTCTTCGCGGGACTGCTGCTCACCGCGGGCAGCCTGGCCGACCGATTCGGCCGACGCCGGGTGATGGTCGTCGGCCTCGCCCTGTTCGGGTTCGCCTCACTGGGGACGACGCTGGCCGCCAGCCCGATCGAGATGATCGTGGCCCGCACCGTGATGGGCGTCGGCGGCGCGCTGGTACTTCCGAGCACGCTGTCGATCCTGATCACGGTGTTCGATGACGAGGAGCGGCGCAAGGCGATGAGCTTCTGGAGCGCCGCGTCGGTGCTCGGCCTGGTCGGCGGACCTGTGCTCGGCGGAGTGCTCATCGCGCACTTCTGGTGGGGGGCAGCGTTTTTGATCAATATTCCGGTCGCGGTCCTCGCCATCGTCGCCGCGCTCACGTTGATGCCGGAGTCCAAGGGGCCGTGGACCGAGCCCGACCTGCCTGGCGCCGTCCTGTCCATGGTCGGCATGACCGCACTGGTGTGGACCATCATCGAATTCCCCAAAGGTGGTTTCGATCATGCAAGCACCCTGATCACGCTCGCCACCGCCGTCGTGGCACTGGCTGCCTTCGCGATCTGGGAGAAGCGGGTGGCCCACCCGATGGTTCCGCTGAGCCTGTTCCGCAACCGGGATTTCAGCGGCGGCAGCTTGTCGCTGACCCTGGTCCAAGTGGCCAATGGCGGCCTGCTGCTGGTGCTGACCCAGTATCTGCAATTCGTACTCGGCTACTTGCCGACCGAGGCGGGCCTGGCGTTCATCCCGATGATGGTCGCGTCCATCGTGTTCAACGGGCTGGGCGCGGGACTCGGCAGCAAGGTCGGCAACCGGACGCTCGCCGTCACCGGCATGCTGATCTCAGCGGTCGGACTCGGTCTGTTGGCAGGCATGTCCGCCGATAGCGGCTTCGGAATGCTGGCCGTAGCACTGGTGGTGCTGGGCGTGGGTGCCGGCCTTGCACAGCCCGCGGCCATCGCCGCGCTGATGGGTGCGGTGCCGCGAGAGCAGGCCGGTGTCGGTTCCGCGCTGAACGACACCATTCAGCAGGCCGGCGCCGCGCTCGGCATCGCCGTTCTGGGAAGCATCCTGTCGAGCACCTTCACCCGCAGCATGCCCGAGTCGGCGCCGGAACTCGCCGAGCACTCGATCACGGACGCTCTCGCCGTCGCCGCCCGGACCGGAAACACCGAACTCGTCACCACCGCCCGCGACGGGTTCACCTCCGCCATGTCGACCAGCTTCCTCGCGGGTGGCGTGGGCATCCTGGCCGCCGCGATCGTCGCCTTGTTTCTCATGCGCAACACCAAGCCAGCCCGTGCGGACCAAGCCGAAGAGCCCGCCGAGGTGACGGCACTGGCCGAGTAGCAGACACCCTCGCGAAGCCCGGCTCGATCACTCGAGCCGGGCTTTCACAATGCGGTTCGGTGCGGGAACAGCCGTGCGAGGGACCGGTCGCGACGTACGGCGACCGAACCTGATTCTCTCGTAAGCCACAACTGTCCCGGCGATCAAGGCGGCGCAGGTCGCGATCGAAGACACACCGCCGACGCCGAGAACGACGGCCCAATCGACCCTTACGTCAGAATTCGTCTGCTACACCGAGAACCGTTCGGCCCGAGTGGGTTCCGTCCTTGATCGAGTGCAGCACGCGCTCCGCATCGGTGATCGCCGCATACCGCTCCAGGACCGAAAGGTGTTGTGGGCGCAGCTCGTTGCCGAGCCTGTTCCACAGTTCCCGGCGCTTCTCGATCGGGACGTTGACCGAATCTATGCCGAGCAGCGCGACCCCGCGCAGGATGAACGGCATCACCGTGGTGGGCAGATCGGACCCGCCGGTGAGCCCGCTGACCGCGACCGCGCCGCCGTAGCCGATGGCGCTGAGGATGTAGGCGAGCGAGGTGCCGCCGACGCTGTCCACCGCCGCCGCCCACCGCGCCTTGGTCAGCGGCCGAAGCTTGGCGCTCGGGTCTTTCGGCAGACGACCGATCACCTCGTTGGCGCCGATCTCGCTGAGCAGGTCGCGCGCATCGGACTTGCCGGTGGAGGCGATGACCTCGAACCCGAGGCCGGAGAGAATGTCCACACTCACGCTGCCTACACCGCCGGTCGCGCCGGTAACCAGCACCGCGCCGTCGTCCGGGGTGAGGCCACGGTCGAGCAGGGACTGCACGCTCAGTGCCGCGGTGAAGCCCGCGGTGCCTAGTGCGGCGGCGTCGCGCGGGCTCAGCTCCTCCAGCTCGACCACCCATTCCGCGGGCACTCTGGCGTATTCCGCGAAACCACCGTTGTGTGAGACTCCGATCTCGTAGCCGTGCGCGACCACCAGGTCGCCGGGCACGAAGTCGTCGTCCGAGGACGAGACCACTTCGCCGGTGATGTCTATGCCGGGCACGATTGGGTAGTTGCGGACGACGCCGCCACCCTTGGTGATCGCCAGGCTGTCCTTATAGTTCGCGCTCGAGTAGTGCACTTTGATCGTCACTTCGCCCGGCCCGAGGAATTCCTCGTCGACCTGCTGCCGGGTCAGGACGATCCCACTGTCCGATTCGTGTGCCACCATCGCCCAGAACTCCATGCCGACGAGCATACGAGTGCGGGACCCAGTGCCGTGGATGCCACGACTAGTCCGGGACGAGTTCGAGCCGGACGCCGAGCAGCCGAACCGGGCGGTCGAGCTCGAACCGATCGATGATGTGCAGCGCGGTCTCCGCGATCCGCGCGACGTCGATCGTCGGTTCGGGCAGCTTCTCCTGCTTGCTGCGGGTGTAGAAGGTGTTGGTGCGCACCGTCACGGACACGCGGGTGCCGACCCGGCCCGCGGCGGCCATCTCCTCGGCGACCTCCGTTGCCAGCCGCGCCACCTGGGCACGAATCTCGCCGGGATCCGTGAGATCGTGCGGAAATGTCTCGGATTTGCTGCGGCCTACCGGCACTCGCGGCTCAGTGGTGACATCGGTGTCGCCCTTGCCGTGGCCGAGCACCCAGAGATACGGGCCGGTGTTGGGCCCGAACTCGGCGGCGAGGCGATGCCGGTCCGCTGCCATCAGATCGCCGACGGTGTCGATGCCCAGATCGGCCAAGCGGGCGGCGATTCGATTGCCGATGCCCCACAGTGCGTTCGTCGGACGGTGGGCCATCACGTCACCCCAGTTTCCGGCGGTCAGGCGGAAGACGCCCGCGGCTGCGCCTGCGCCCGTGGCCGGTTCGGCCGACGACTTGCCCGACGACTTGGCGAAGCCGGTCGCGAGTTTGGCGGTGAGCTTGTTGTCACCGATGCCGATCGAACAGGTCAGGTGCAAACGAGCGATGGCGGCACGAATCTCGTGTGCGAGACCCTCCGGGTCGTCGGTGTCGGCGGCGAGGAACGCCTCGTCCCAGCCCCACACCTCGACCCGCCCCGGGAAAGTCCGCAGCAGGGACATGACCTCGTCGGATGCGTCCTCGTATGCGGCCATGTCCAGCGGAAGGAACACACCCTCCGGGCACTTGCGCTGGGCGCTGCGCAGCGCCATCCCGGCTCGCACGCCGAACGCACGCGCCGGATAGGACGCGCAGGTCACCACCTTGCGCGGTTCGGTGGGGTCGCCGTGCCCGCCGACGATGACCGGTAGGCCGCGCAGTTCCGGATGGCGGCGGAACTCCACCGCCGCCTGGAACTGGTCGAGATCGACGTGCAACAGCCACCTGGCCATATGCCGTTTTTACCGCAGTGGTCCGACAAGCCGTCGGAATTCCGGGGGGATCGACCAGCCAGTGCGGCCCAGCGGTGTGGGTTGTCCTCGAATGACGCGGTACTAGGCGGACGCGGCGGCGCGGATATCGGCCTTGGTCCGGCCCGTGAGCGTGCGCACCACGGCCGTGAGTGAGGCAGGGGACAGGCCGGCGTCGGAACGCGCCGCGACGACGCCGTCCGGCCGGACGATCAGCGCACCCCCTTCCGGCAGCCCGGTGCGCGCGCACCACAGATCGGCGGGCAACGCGTCGACGGTGAGTTCGAATCCGTGGTCGCGCTGCGATTCCGCCGCTGCCACATGCCACACTTCCGCAGTTCCCGCGACGAGGATCGCGAAGCCTGGGCCGGCGAGGTCGAGGGTGGAGACCTGTTCGTCCGCATCGATCCACAGATGGGGCAACCGAGTACCGACCTGACCGGTCAAGGTCTCGACGTGCGACGCGGATTCGCCGCCGATGACCGCGTTCGAGCAGTATCGGTACCGGCTCATGACAGTGCCGAAATCCATTTGCCGCGCGAGGTCGCCGACGTTGTCGGCGGTCGGCAGGCCGTAGCGGGTCGCGAAATCGGTTCCGAGACGTGCCTGTTCGGCGGCGATGAGCGCACGCGGCCTTCGCTCGTCCTGGTAGCTGTCCAGGAGTTCGTCCCCGCCGACACCTGACAGCACGGCCGCCAGTTTCCACACCAGGTTGTGGGCGTCGGCGATTCCGGTGTTCGCGCCGTAGCCGCCCCACGGCGCGTGCCGGTGCGCCGCGTCGCCGACCAGGAATACCCGGCCGCGGCGGTACTCGTCGGCGATGAAAACACCTGTGTCCCAAGCCGTTTTTGCGAGCACACGGACGGGGATATCGGGCACGCCGATCGCGGCGCGAATCAGGGCAGCGCACCGATCGTCCAAGTAGTCGGCGAGTGTCTCGACGGTCGGGTCGAATTCGAGGTGGAACGACCACTCGTCGGTGTTGTTCTTGGACAACACCAGGCAGCGTACGTCGTCGTTGCGAATTTCGCACTGGCTGAAGGTACGGCCGCCGAGCACCTCGGTGAGATCGACGCGGACGAACGCGTTGATGTAGTGGTGCGTAGGCGGCAGATCCCAGCCGGCGATGCCCAGTGCCCGGCGGATCGAGCTGCCCGCGCCGTCGGCGGCGAGCAGGTAGTCGGCCCGCAGGATCGATTCGCCGGAGCGATCACGCAGGGTTGCCGTCACGCCCTCGTCATTCGCACCGAACGCGACCAGTTCGGCGCCGAAACGCAGATCGCCGCCGCGCTCCCGGGCCGCCGCGGCGAGCAGCGGTTCCAGCAGTACCTGCGGCGCGAAACAGAACTGCGACGGGCTGGGTTCCGCGGACGCGAGCACCCGATGCAAGCCATCGAGATTCAGCGGCGTCGCGGTCCGCAGCGTGGCACCCCGGCTTGCGCCGCCGAACGCGCCCACCTTCAGTGCCGTCGCGGCCAACTGCTGGATGCGGCGCTCGAGGCCGACCTGCCGGAACAGCTCGACGGTCCTGGTGTGTACGCCGCGCGAACGCGGCAGCACCGAGGCCTGCTCGCGGCGCTCGACGAGAAGGTAAGGGACGGCGTGGTACTCGAGAAACAACGCGGCGGACAGTCCGACCAGGCCGCCGCCGACGATCAGAACAGGTACATGGTGCACAGTGGTCATGTCGCCAGACTGCGCTGCGGCGCTTGCACCGGCCTTGCGCGCCGATTGCGCGCAACCTGGACGATCTCGGCAACAGTGATATGGCGGCTGCCGTCACAATGAGCCGTCGGCGCACTCGACACACACGAACGGGCCGGGCACGGAAAGATTCCGTACCCGGCCCGGTTCGACGCTGTCAGGCGGTGGCCGCGAACGCCGGGCGTTCCACGGCCGGTTCGGCGACCGGCTCGATGGCGTAGGCCAGGATGTCGGCCACGTCGGCGACGGGGCGGACGTCCAGTGCGGCAAGCACTTCCGCGGGGACGTCGTCCAGGTCCGGCTCGTTACGTGCCGGGATGAACACCGTCTTCAGCCCTGCCCGCTGGGCGGCGAGCAGCTTCTGCTTGACGCCGCCGATCGGCAGCACCCGTCCATTCAGCGTGACCTCGCCGGTCATGCCGACATCCGAGCGCACCTGACGATCCAGCGCCAGTGACACCAGAGCGGTGACCATGGTGACGCCCGCCGACGGCCCGTCCTTGGGCACCGCACCCGCCGGGAAGTGGATGTGGATATTGCGATCCAGCACCGACGGTTCGATGCCGATCTCCTCCAGGTGCGAGCGCACGTAGGTCAGCGCGATCTGCGCGGATTCCTTCATGACGTCGCCGAGCTGGCCGGTGAGGGTCAGCGAGCGCTCGCCCTCGGCGGCGTTGGCCTCGATGTAGAGGACGTCGCCGCCCGCGCCGGTCACGGCGAGACCGGTCGCCACACCCGGGACGGCGGTGCGTTCCACCGAATCGGGGGTGAAGCGCGGACGACCCAGGTAGTCCTTCAGGTCGCCGAGACCGATCGTCAAGGATTGCGCGCAAGCGCCACCCTGCTCGGATTTCACCAGCGCCTCATAGCCCAGTTCGGAGTCGTAACCCGATCCGACCGGAGTGGTTCCGTCCTCGGACTTCATCAGCGCGTCGTCGCGGAGTTCGGGGTCGTACCCCGAACCGGCCGGGACGATTCCATCCTCGGACAGCCGGGTCGCAGCCTTACGCAGTGCCTTCGCGATCAGCCGCTCCATCTGCCGGACACCGGCTTCCCTGGTGTAGTTCGCCGCGATCTCGCGCAGCGCCTCCTCGGTGATGGTCACCTCGTCGGCGGTGAGCGCGTTGCGCTCCAGCTGCCTGGGCACCAGGAAGTCACGGGCGATGGCCACCTTGTCGTCCTCGGTGTAGCCGTCGACGGTGATCAGTTCCATCCGGTCCAGCAGCGGGCCGGGGATGGTCTCCATCACGTTCGCTGTGGCGATGAACAGCACGTCGGACAGGTCGAGGTCCAGATCGAGGTAGTGGTCGCGGAACGTGTGGTTCTGCGCCGGATCCAGCACCTCGAGCAGGGCAGCGGCCGGGTCGCCGCGGAAGTCGGAGCCGACCTTGTCGATCTCGTCGAGCAGGACGACGGGGTTCATCGAGCCCGCCTCCTTCATGGCGCGCACGATGCGACCTGGCAGAGCACCGACGTAGGTGCGCCGGTGACCCCGGATCTCGGCTTCGTCGCGCACGCCGCCGAGGGCGACGCGAACGAACTTGCGGCCCAGCGCCCTTGCCACGGACTCCCCGAGCGAGGTCTTGCCGACGCCGGGCGGCCCGACCAGCACCAGCACCGCGCCGGAGCCGCGTCCGCCGACGACTTCCAGGCCGCGGGCGGCCCGACGGGACCGGACGGCCAGGTACTCGACCATGCGGTCTTTGACCTCGTCCAGGCCGTGGTGGTCGGCATCCAGGACCGCGCGGGCGGCCGAAACGTCGGTGCCGTCGGTGGTTTTCACCGTCCACGGCAGCTCCAGCACGGTGTCCAGCCAAGTCCGGATCCAGCCGGATTCCGGGCTCTGATCGCTGGCCCGCTCCAGCCTGACGACCTCGCGAAGCGCTGCCTCGCGGACGTTGTCGGGTAGGTCGGCCTGCTCCACGCGGGTGCGGTAGTCGTCGGCGCCGTCGGGCTCGTCCTCGCCGAGTTCCTTGCGAATGGCGTTGAGCTGCTGGCGCAGCAGGAACTCACGCTGGCTCTTCTCCATGCCCTCGCGGACGTCTTCGCTGATTTTCTCGGTGATCTCGGCCTCGGCGATGTACTCCTTGGTCCACTCGATCAGGGTGGTGAGCCGCGCGGCCACGTCGGGGGTTTCGAGCAGTTCCCGCTTCTGCTCGGCGGTCAGGTACGGCGCATAACCGGCCGTGTCGGCGATCGCCGACGGGTCGGCCAGCTGATTGACCGCGTCGATGATCTGCCAGGCCTCGCGCCGCTGCAGCACCGAGACGACCAGCTTCTTGTACTCGGCCGCCAGTTCCTTGGTCCGGCCATCCGGTGCGGAAGTCTCGACCGGCTCGGCCTCGACCCACAGCGCGGCGCCGGGGCCGGTGACCCCGTGTCCGATCTTGGCGCGCCGTTCGGCTTTCAGGACGGCCGCCGGTGCTCCACCGCGCATCCGGCCGACCTGTTCGATGGTGGCGACCACACCGTAGGCGGCGTAACCCTCGGTCAGCCGCGGCGCGAGCAGCACGGCCTCGGTCTTGGCGGCGCGTGCGGCGTCGATCGCGGCCTGGGCGGATTCGTCCAGTTCGATGGGCACGACCATGCCCGGCAGCACGATCGGATCGGTCAAGAACAGCACCGGCAGGTTCTGTGGTGTAGTCACGTGTTCGACCCTTCCAAAAGTTGAGCGATGCCTACTCAACCCCGGTGTTCCCGCGTTTGTTCCGCCCCGCTCAGCTCGTTCGCTTCGAGCGAAACGTAGGTCTCGGGAAACACGTTCTCCAGAATCCGAATGTCTCACGAGCCATTCGGATTCTGGTCTTGGCGACTCTGCGACACGGCCGACCGGAAGGGGACACATCGGCTGCGGTCGATCATGATCTGGGTCGCCCGGTTCATGGTCGCGCGGCGATTCGCAGTCCTACACAACTCACCACCATGGATTCGTTCCTGATCATCTCTCGAGCGGATAAGTGTTGTGTGATCTGATGACACAACATTCAAAAGAGGAGGATCGGTGCGGCGAGCTGAGGAACTGCGCTATCTCGTCTTGGCCATTCAGCGCGAGGGAAATCGGAGACTCTCCGCGGATCTGCGGCCGTTGGGTTTGACCCCCGCACAGGCCGAAGTTCTCAGGGTGCTGACCGATTACCAGCCACTGACCCTCGCCGGCCTCGGTGAACTGCTGGTCTGCGAGACCGGTGGTAGCCCGAGCAGGCTTGTCGATCGGCTGGTCACCATAGGCCTGATCAAGAGAGAAGCAGCGCTCGACGATCGGCGCCGGATCACGCTCACACTCACCGCGAAGGGAGAACGACTGTCGTCGAAAGTGGCCGAGATCGAAGAACGGCTGTACCGGACGATCGACGAGGTCACGGACGGCCAACCCATCGATGCGGCGCTCGAGCTGATGCGAGGCTTCGCCAGCTATTTTCCCGCCGTGCAATCCGTCGGGCGTCGTGCCATCCCTCGGAGCGCTGAGCCGAACGGTTGAACCTGCCGCTCGCGCGCCCATATATCCCGGGCTGATCACCGAGAACTGTCGACGCGGGGTGCCCGCGCCGCGTTGACACCCCTCCAACACAATGAGAGCGTGGGGGCCTCGATATCTCATACCGGCGATCCGCCGGCTCGGCCCAGGGAGTCCATCGATGTCGTCGCTCGCCGCTGGCGTGCTCATCGACTGGGAAGAGTTGACCGGGCAGTCGAAGTTCGTCGTCGACCTGATCACGTTCCCGATCTTCAGCGCGCTGGCGGGCTGGCTGACCAACTGGACCGGCGTGCTGATGCTGTTCTGGCCGGTGCGCTTCCGCGGCGTCCGCGTTCCCGGCCTGCACGTGCTCTATCCCTACTTCCCGCGCCGGGTCCAGGTGCTGCCGACCTTCTCCGGCGACGGGCGTCGCCTCGGATTCCAGGGATTCATCCCGGCCCGCGCAGAGAAGATGGCCAGTATCTGCGTGGACAAGGCGCTGATGCGGATCGGCAGCCCTAAGGACTTCATCCACGAACTCGACTTGGACGGTATCGCCGACTACATCGCGATGCTCGCACGCGAACAGGTGCGACCGCTGGTCGACGAGCTGATGTATCGGGAGAACCCGGACCTGTGGCGCACCGTGCCGCGCGCCGCCAGGCAGCTGATCTACCAGCGGGTGGATCGGGAACTGCCCGCACTGTCGCGCCGGGCGTTCGAATCGCTCGGCGACAACGTCGACCAGCTGATCGACATCAAGGGCTTCGTCATCCGCTACCTGCGGGAGAACCCGGCCATCCTGAAGGATCTGACCACCACGATCGCGGCACCCGAGCTGCGATTCATGGTGCGGATCGGGTTCCTCGGCGCGCCGTTCGGTCTCCTGCTGGCCCTGTATATGCATGTGCACCAGCACATTCCGGTGATCGGCTCGGTGCCGGGCTGGGTGATCGTACTGCTCGCTTCCGCGGCGATCGGCGTGATCGTGAACGTCATCGCCGTGAAGATGGTGTTCGAGCCGGGTGACCCGCAGCCGAGGTACAAGTACCTGTGGAAGCAGGCACTTCTCGCGAAGCGGCAGCCGCAGGCGGCGACCGACCTCGCACACATCCTGGCCTACCAGGTGTTGACCCTGCCGAACCTGTCGAAGGAGCTCCTGGACGGCCCGAACAGGGACAAGACCAGGCAACTGCTGGAGCACCTCATCGCCGACGAGATCAATCGCCAGCTCGGGCTCACCACTTCGTTCGTGCGGGCGGCGCTCGGCCGTCGCCAGTTCGACAATCTCACGGTGGGCGCGGCGGGGGCAGCAGTCGGCCTGGCGCCGAGCCTGGTCGAGGACGAGGAATTCACACGCGAGCAGGCGAAGGCCATTGACGAATTCGCCGTGCGCAAGCTCCGGCGGCTGACGCCAGGGGAGTTCATGGAAATGTTCTACGCGTCGGTCGAGCAGGATGCCTGGCTGCTCTACCTGCACGGCGCGGCCCTCGGCTTGGTCGTCGGCACCGCGCACATCGCGGTTTTCGGCTGGTAGCCGGGCCGAGCGCCGCGTAACCACAGGACGGGGGAAAATACAAGCACGCACGCTTGCATTTTTCTCGATCCGCTGCGAAGCTGAACCGCGACGGCACCCGAGGCGGTGTGCCCCGATCGGCAGGGGAACGGATGGCTGACCTCGAAGCGCTACTCGGCGACTTCGCCGCCGAATGCGCGGATCTGGAACGACTCGTCGCCCCGTTGGCACCGACGGACTGGGCGCGGCCGACCCCGGCGGCCGGCTGGACCATCGCGCACCAGATCGGCCACCTGGCCTGGACCGACGAGATCGCGACCATCGCCGCCGCGGACGCCGGCGGCTTCCAGAAACTGATAGCCGATGCGGGGCCACGTGCGCTCACCTTCGTCGACGAAGCGGCCGAGCTAGCCGCGGCCGCATCGCCCGCCGAACTGCTCGACCGATGGCGGAACGGACGCACGACCTTCGCCGACGCGCTGCGCGCGGTGCCCGTGGGCGTCAAGCTGCCTTGGTTCGGTCCGCCGATGAGCGCGGCTTCGATGGTCACCGCCCGCATCATGGAGACTTGGGCACACGGGCAGGACGTGGCCGACACCCTCGGAGTCGCAAGGGCTCCCACCACGCGCCTGCGCACCGTGGCGCACATCGGCGTGCGGACCAGGAACTTTGCGTACACAATGCGCGAAAAGACCCCTCCCACCGAGGAATTCCTGGTTGAGCTGACGGCGCCTGATGGCGCGATCTGGTCTTGGGGACCCGCGCAGGCCGTGCAGCGAGTAACCGGACCCGCAGTGGACTTCTGCCTGCTGGTGACGCAGCGTCGCCATCCGGACGACCTCGCTATCGAGGTGCATGGAGAGGACGCCGCTGAATGGCTCACCATTGCACAGGCTTTCGCGGGTCCGACGGGAAAAGGCAGGACAGCGGGCCAGTTCACCTGACCCGCTGACACCCGACCCGGTCCGAAGATTCGGGAGCGGGCGAGCGCCACACTTGGGTGCGCCGTTCGTGTCGACGGCCGGACGCCATTGGCCGGGTGTCTCGATGTGGCAGTCGAGAATGACGCTCGCCAGCTACGCGATTGTTTACCCGCTCGTGTGCCGGCGGAAACATTAAAGGCCCCGGCATCCGGTACCGTCTGGGCGCGGTAGTCACGGCGGCACCACATTGTGATCCTGATCTCTCCCACGCGGCGTAGCCACCGGCAACCCCGGTAACCTGGACAACCGTGCGACTTTCGATGATGCGGGTCGCTCTGTTGAGGAGCAGCAACGGAGACAAAGGACGCATCGTGACAGCACACAGACCTGCCCAGCTTGCACGGCACACCGCCATCGTGCTCGCCGGAGCCACCAGCCTCAGCCTGACCGTCGTCGCGGGCGCGTACATCGTGCAGCAGATGGCCGATGCGCAGCGCCCCGGCAGGGAACTCGCCGCACCGCTCGCCCCGGCCGAGCCGAAGCATGCTCACCGCGGCGGCCCGATCGGCGCCGATCCGATGCCGACCGGCCGCAGCTTCGCGCTGCCCACGGCGTACACGCGACAGCTGCCCACGGTGTACACGCAACAGCTGGCAGCCGAACCGACACTCACAGAACCACGTAGCGATTCGACCCAACACACGCCGACGAGCCGGGGCGGCAAGGTCGGGCTGAGCAACGCCTTTGTCGAGGCGCAGTTCGCCGAGGCCGAGACGGACACCGTCTCGGTCACGATCGACACCAATGCGCTCGCCCTGCTCACCGGCCACCTGCCCACTCCGATGCCAGAACGGCTCGGTGCCGAACCGTCGGCCGTGACCACGGTGCGCACCGATCTCGACATCCACGGCGGCGAGGTGCGGTTGGCGTTCTCCGACCCGACGCTCGGCGAGCACAACCTGCGCCTGAGTCGTTGTCCTGAGTCCACGGCAACTCCGGAGACGACCCGCCCCGCGGGCATCGGTTCCGAGCCCGCCGTCGAGACCACGGTCGCGCTCCCGCGTGACGCGGACCACGGCATCTCGGCGTAACCCGATCGCCGAGCACATCGTCGACGAGCCCTTGGGCAGCGGCGCCCGCCCGGACTCTCGAGCAACCGTCCAGTCCTGATCTGAAAATGCGTCGCACCAAATTCCGGTCACCTCTCGAATAAAGAGGAGAGCTGTAGTACTTTTAACGCCAGTCGTGGGACAGGGAGGGCCTATGGGCCACATCAAGTACGCGAGTGACGTCGGAGCCCCGGTAGAAGTGGCTTTCACCTACACCGACAACCACCTCTTCGTACCGAATTGGATGTTCGGCATCGCGAACTTCGAGCCGATCGGCGAACTCGACCGCGGCCTCGGCGCAGCCTTCGCGGCCACTACCCGTCTCGGGCTCTGGCGACAGACCGTGACATGCGAGGTCACCGAATACCGCCGCAACGCGGTGATCGGGTATACGCTCCGTGGGCGTTTGACCTGGACATTGACGCTGCGCTTCGACCCGCTCGGCTACGGGAGGTCGGTGCTGACGTCCGAGACGGAGTACAGTCCACCGCGCGGATTCGCCGGGCGCCTGTGCGTCGGTCCGGTGGATTCCGCCGCGAAGTCGGCACTGCGCCGCACGGAGACCCAATTGCGAAGGGAGATAGAGGAATTCCACGTTACCGATCTTGTCGGTCGGATTGCGTAGGGTGCCACCTATGATCATCGTGAGCACCGACGGATCCTGCCTCCGCAATCCCGGCGGCGCCATCGGCTGGGCTTGGGTCAATCATCAGGGCTCCTCGGCGAGCGGAGGAGCCGCGTCCGGAACCAACCAGATCGCGGAGTTGCGCGCGGTGCTGGAGGCGATTGTCGCCCACTCCGGGTCCGAACCCCTTTTCATCGAAAGTGATTCGCTGTACGCGATCAAGTGCGCCTCCGAGTGGGTGTCGGGCTGGCGGCTCAACGGCTGGCGCACATCCACCGGGGGTGCCGTGAAGAACGTCGAACTCATCCGGCAGATCGACCGGGCCATCGCGAGCAGGCCGGGTCCGGTCCGGTTCCGCTGGGTCCGTGGACATGTCGGCAACTACTTCAACGAGCAGGCCGACGCGCTGGCCGGAGAAGCAGCTCGGCGGGCTGCGGTCACCGCGGCCGTCGCCGAGGTGAACACCGTGGAAATCCCCGCGGTGACTGTGGAGCAAGCATCGACGGCGCCGGAAGCGCCGAAGGACAAGGCCGCGGGGAAGGCGGCCGCGCCGTCGGCGCCACAGGTATTGACGCTGTTCTGACCCGCTCGCGCGGATCGCGAAGACTGCCCGAATAGCCTCCGGCGGTGGTGGCTCGGCCCACCGCCGGAGGCACTCGGCTAGTTGCCCGGCTGCGGCGCCGGCTGGCCCGACGGCGCGGGCTGCTGGCCGTTGCCCGGCGCGGGCGCGCCGGGGAGGCCGGTGCCCGCTCCCTTCAACATCGGCGAGTCGAGCTTCTCGACCAGCCACTTGTCACCCGACTTCTGCAGCTGGGCGATCACCACCACGAACTGCCGCTCCGGGTTGGCCTGGGTGAAATTGGTCCGGTACTGCGTGAGGGTCACCAGCACCTTGGCCGAGGTCTGGTCCCCGGACTGGTAGCCGCACTGCACGTCGTCGGCCCAGGACTTGACCTGCGCCTGGACCATGGCATCCTTGAGCGCCTTGGTCGCGTCGTCGAACTCCTTCAGGAACTCGCCGGTCGCGCCGGCCTTCACCGTCGTGAAGTAATCGTCGAGGTTCTTCGAGTAGTCGTAGACCGACACGTCCTTGCCGAATTTGCACGCGGCGCTGGTCGAATCGCGGATCGCGTCGAGCTTGTCACCGCGGTCCTTGCCCTGCAGGAAGAACACGACGACCGCCGTGATCGCCGCCACCGCGAGCACACCGGCCACGAATGCGGCGACCAAGGGCAGCGAAGTGGATTTCTTCGGCGTGGCGGGACGAGCGCCCGCCTTGGGCACCTCGGCCTTCGCGGTGGCAGCGGCATCCTCCGATTCGGCGGTCACCGCGTCGGCGGCCTCGTCGTTGTCGGCGGCCTTGGTCTCGGCGTCCTTGTCGGTCTCGGCGTCGTCGGTAGACATCGATACAACCTGCACTTTCCCGACGCGCGCCGGCGCGCGCCGATTGGCTGACCGGCCCGCAGCAGAGGCGAACCGTAGGCGTTCAACCGGCGAGTATGCCCGCCCGGCGGGATGGCCGCCGGGCCGGGTACGACTCACCGCACCGGAGGAAGGGTCCGCTCGTTCGGATCCACACCCGGCGGCATATGCGCGCCGTTGTTCGGCACATCAGGCCGCGGCGCGTTCGCCGCACCACGGATCAGCTGACCCGGCGGCGGGTTCTCACAGTAATTCCACTTCGGAATCGTGCCGTCCTGCACGACTTCGTTGCGGATCTTCGGGGTGTTGTAGGTGCAGAACGGTCGCGGCCAGATGTCGACGATCGCGTGGAACTCACCATCGTGCGCCGGGATGCCGAGCGCCTCGCCGCCGAGCGCGAGGGAGGGGAACAGCGCACGCAGTGCGGGCAGCCGCAGCTGCGCCGCCTTGGTGATCGCCTGGAAGTTGGTCGCCAGGCTGGTGATCGGGTCGGCCGTCTTGTCCAGCACCGACCCGAGGCTGGTGAGCTGGCCTGGCGCCTGGTCGAGCACCCGCTGCAACTCCGCGTTCGCGTTGTTGAACTGCTCGAACAGCGTTCCGGAGTTGCGCGTCAGGGTGGCGAGATCCGGCTGCGCGTGGGACGTGGTCTCGGAGATGGTGCGCAGGTTCGTGATCAGGTTCATGGTCTGTGGCAGCAGCGAATCCAGGCCTGCCGCGGCCAGGCTGATCCCGTTGACCATGCCGCGCAGCTGATCCGGTCCACCGCTGAGCGCGATGTCCAGCTCGTTCAGGATGACCTTGAACTTGTCCGGCTCGATCTGCGCGATCAGTGCGCTGGAGTTGTCCAGCACCGACCACACCGGCGTCGGAGTGTGGATCTTCTCCGGGTCGAACCTGATCACCGCGCCGTTGGCCAGGTACGGCCCCTGCTCGGCGTTCGGCCGGAAGTCGATGTACTGCTCCCCCGCACCGGAGAGAGCCTGCACCGCGATCGCGGTATCCACCGGGATCTTGTACTTCGAATCTATCTGCGCGGTGGCGGCGATGGCCTGGCCGCGGTCGGTCAGCTTGATCGAGGTGACCTTTCCGATCCGCCATCCGCGCAAGGTCACGTCGTTGCCCGGTTGCAGACCGCCGGAACGATCCAGGTTCACGGTGACGGTGTAGTCCGAGCGCAGCGGATTGATCCGCATGACATTCACCATCAGGTACGCAGCCCCGACCAGTAACACAAGAATCAGGCCGAGATTCGACAGCAGCAGCTTGCGCCCGAACAGTTTGGACAAGAAGGTCATCGGTGTCCTCCCGTCACCCGGCCGTACACCAGTTGCAGCACCTGGATCAGACTGCCCGCGAAGTCCTGCACGTCGTTGAGATCCGGGATCTTGCCGTGCTGCGGATCGGTGAGCGCGCTGAGGTCGAGATTGGTGGCGGTCGCGTACACCGCGAAGCTGTTGCCTCGGAAAGTCGCGTCGACCTTCGGCCGCAGCACCCGCAATCGATCGAGCAGCACGCCGAAGCCGTCGCCGGTTTTGGCCAGCGCGTCCATCAGCTGGCGGGTGTTGTCCAGAAGGCTGCTCAACTGCTGGCTGGTGGTGTCGGCGTAGTCGCCGAGTGCGGCGCTCGTGGTGGACACCTTGGTCAGCAGTTCGCCGATGGCCCTGTTGTTCTCGGCGATGGCACCGATCATCTGCGGAAGCGTGTCGGCAACCTCGCCGAGCTCGGCGCGACGCGACTCGATGGTCGTCGCCAGGGTGCTGAACTCGTTGAGCACGCTGTCGACCCTGGCGGTGTTGTCGTTCAAACTGCCGACCACACCGGTCATCTCGGTGATCAGGTGGGACAGCTGCCCGCCGCGCCCGCCGACGATGGAGTCCAGCTCCGCACCCAGCTTCGACAAGCTGGCGATGCCGCCGCCGTTGAACAGCAGGGAAACCGAGATCAGCAGCTGCTCGACGGTCGCGCCCGCGGACGTGCTCTCCAGAGTGAGCGTGTCACCATCGTGCAGCATCTGCGTGCCGGTCTCGGTCTTGGGCTTGGACACCGCGACGAACACGTCACCGAGCGGGGTGGCCTGGCGCAGTTCCGCCGTGCTGCCCTTGGGCAGCTCGATGTCCTTGCTGATGGCCAGATCGACAACTGCCTGGAAGTTCTTGGTGTCGATGTTGGAGACCACGCCGACGTCCGAGCCGCCGATCTTCACCTTCGCCTGGTCGGGCAGGTTCAGGGCGTTCTCGAACACCGCGTGCACGGTGTAGGTGTCCCCGGACATGCCCGGCTTGGGCAGCGGCAGCTTCTCCACCGTCAGCCCGCACCCTGAGGTGACGCCGACAGCGACCACCGCCGCGGTGGCAACCAGCGCCCTGCGTCCCTTGATCGTCATGCGGTACGTCATTTCGTCAGTCCGAGCAGCGCCGCGGTGAGCCCGTAGTCGGGTCCGAAGTCCTGCATGTTTCCGGTACGGCAACCATCCGCCTTCATCTGGATCCGCTCACAGAACAGGCTGACGATCTCACCTGAGAGCGCAGTCCCGATCACCCCGTGCAGCCGGACATAGCTGTACTGGCGGTTCACCATGCCGTCGATGTTCTGCATCACCATCGGCGTGAGGTCGACGACCTCGGTGATGCCGTAGGCGTTGTCACGCAGCTGCTGGGTGACGTTGGTCAGGCCTGTCATGGAGCCCGACAGCTGATCCCGATACTGCGACAATGTGGTGCTCGTGTTCGCCAGGAAGGCGTTGAGCTGATCCAATGTCGCCTGCAGGCCAGGGGATTGCTCGGCGAGTAGGCCACTCATCTGGGTCATCCGCTTGCTGAAGTCGCGCACCGATTGGTCGTTCTCGGCCAGCATCGTAGTGAGATCGTTCAGCTTGACGATGATGTTCGACACCGCGTCCTTATTGTCCACACCGACCTTCAGCGCGCCGGACAGCGCGTTGAGGGTGTCGCGCATCTTCGCTCCGTTGCCGTTCATCATCGGGTAGAGCACCCGGCCGGACAGCGGGCCGAGGCCCTCCTGACCGGGCTCCGGCTTCAGCGCGGCGGCGAACTGATCAATCGTCTTGATCATCGTGTCCAGCTCGACCGGCGTCTTGGTGCGGCCCTTCGGCAGATGCGCGCCGTCGGACATGGTGTCACCGGCGGTGTAGACCGGAGTGAGTTCGATGTGCCGGTCGGTCACGATGGATGGCGAAATGATCGCTGCCATCGCGTCTTTCGGGATCTTGACGTCCTTGTCGATGGAGATGTGCACCTCGATGAGGGTGCCCTTGGGCACGATCTTGTCGACCTTGCCGACGTCGAGTCCGAGCACCGTGACCGGGTTGCCCTCGTAGATGCCCGCGATGTTCTCGAAGTCCGCGGTGATCCGCATCGTTGTGCCCAGTGCGTCGTTCACCGAACTCGGCAGCATCGAGCAACTGCCGACCACCAATGCGGCGGTGCTGATCATCAGTGTCTTCGCAATCGTCTTCAGCTGGAAAGCGCTGCGGAATTTCATCCCTGGCACCCCTCGATAACTTGGGCGAAGCACAGCCAGTTGTCCGGGAAGAGCCACGGCAGGCCGACGTCGCCGTACGGACCGCTGCCGCCGTACGAGTTCGCCAGGTAGCGCAGGGTCGGCGGCATCACAGACAGCATGCGGTCCAGGTTGTCCTTGTTCTTCTGCAGGCCCTCTGCCATGGTGTTCAGCTGTTGGATGGTCGGGCCGAGCTGATCGTTGTTCTCGGCGCCGATCTGCTGCAGCTGCTTGGTCAGTGTCGCGATGTTGTCCAGCAGCTGACGCAGCAGGCCCTGGCGCTCCATCACCCGGTTGGCGATGGCCTCACCCTGGGTGATCACCAGCAGCACGCTGTTGCGGTTGTCGCCGAGGATCTGGGTGACCCGGTCGAGATCCTTGAGGAGACCATCCACCTCGCCCTTGCGGGCGTCGATCACCTTGGCCAGCGCGCCGACGCTGTCGAGCGCCTGTGCCATCAGCGCGGGCGAGTCACCCATCTGCTTGTTGATCAGGTTCAGCGACGCCGCCAGCTTCTCGGTGTCGAGCGCCTCGAACTTCGGGGTGCCGACCTGGACCACATCGGACAGGTTGTAGGGAACCGAGGTATTGGACACCCGGATTCGCCCGCCCTTCAGGCCGGAGCCGTCGCCGGGATCGAGGTCCACGAACCGTGCTCCGAGCAGCGTCGCCATCTTGATCGAGGCGCGCGCGTCGGGGCCGAGCTTCACGTCACTGCTGACGTTCAACGTCAGCAGCACGTGGTCGCCTTCGAGCTTCGCACCGGCGACCCGGCCGGAGCCGACACCGGCGACGTTCACCTTGTCGCCGACCTTGATGCCGGCGGCCTGCACGAACTCGGCCTCGACCGTCTGCTCACCGACTCCGACGAGTTTGTAGAGGCTGGACGCCAGCAGCAGCACCACGATGAGGACGCCGCCGAGGATGCCCAACCAGAAGTACCGGTTGTTGTCGAACCTGGACCTGAGCTTCGTCATCATGGGCGGCACACCGCCGAGTGCGAAGTGCCACCGATCTGCGAGAACAGACCGCGGGGGAACAGGATGCCGTAGAGCGAGACGTCCACGCCGCAGAGGTACGCGTTGGCGTAGGCGCCCTCGGAGGCGTGCCTACCCGCGGCAGCCAGGACGTTCGGCAGGTCGATCGCCGCCTGGTCGAGCTTGGCGCCGTTGTCCAACAGCAGGGTCAGCGCCGCACTGGTGGAGTTCTGCGCGGTCTGCAGCTTCGGCTGGATCTGTCCCATCATGTCGACCAGTGACGTGGTCGCGTTCGCGATCTGCACTGTGGAGGCCTGCAAGGACTGCCCCTGCTCGTACAGCCCGCCGATCAAGGCCCGGGTCTGGGTCACCAGGGTCTCCAATTCATCACCTCGCTTGGCCAACCCCGACATCACACCGGACAGGTTGGAGATCACATCGGACAGAATCGCGTCCCTGCGCTGGAAGTCGGTCGCCAGCTGGGCAGCCTGCACGATGAACGCGCTCAACGAGACACCATCACCCTGCAATGCCTGGATAAAGGTCTCCGACAGCCGGTTGACCTGCTCGGGCTGCAGCACCTGGAACAGCGGCTGGAATCCGTTGAGCAGACCCGACACGTCGAACGACGGCTCGGTCCGCTCGATCGGGATCGAGCCCTTGTTCTTCAGCGCCGCCGGGCTCGACTGCTTTCCCGGAGCCAGCGCCACATACCGCTGACCGATCAGATTTTGGTAGCGGACCAGCGCTTTGGTGTCGTCGAAGAGCGTCTGGTCGCGCTGCACCACGAAGGTCACCTTCGCGACCGACTTCTTCAGGTTGGTGTCGCGGCCCAGTTCGATCTTCTCGACCTTGCCCACCCGCACGCCTGCCATCCGCACGTCGTCGCCCTCGTGCAGACCGAGCACGTCGGAGAACGTCGCGGTGTAGGTGTTGGTGTCACCGTTGACGATGCGCGCCAACGTGTTCCAGACGACCACTGTCACCAGAATGGACACGATCGCGAAGATGCCGAATCCGATCAGCGGCTTGCGAATGCTCATCGTCCGGCACCATTGTCGGACACCTGCATGGTTCCGCCCTTCAGAATCGAGCTCAGCAGCAGATATTCGGCGGTAGTCGGCTTGCGGCCGAGCAGTGCGACGATCGCGGAGTCACCCTGGTAGGAGATCGGCCGGGCCGACGGGGTGCCCTCCGGTGCCGCGGCCGGAGCGGCGGGCGCCGGCGCTGGTGCGGCAGGCGGGAGCAGGCCCGGCGGCAGCATCGGGAACAGACCCTCCAACGGAGTGCCCGCGAACGGAGCGGGTGCGCCGCCGGTCGGAGCGGCCGCAGTGGCCCGGCTCGGGTCCGGGGTGGTGACACCCGGGATCAGCGGCAGACCCGGCATCGGCACCACCGGAGGCAGCCCGGCGGCCGAATCCAGTGCGCGCGGCTTCAACTTTTCCGGGAGCTCGCCCACATCGTTGACCGCGGGGGCCGTCGCGCAGCTAGGACCCGCCATCTCGCCGTAGCGCGGGCAGTCCGCCACGGTGTACGGCTGATATGGCGTCAGCGTGACGCCCGCGTCCCAGACCATTTGTTTCTGCGGACCCCAGGTGAATGTGGTGTCCAGCCGGCGCACGGCCTCGCCCAGGTTGAGCAGGCTCCGGGTGACGGCGGTCGGATCGGCAGTGATCGCACCGAACATGTCGCTGGTCCCGACGGTGACCTCTTTGCCGACATTCGGGTTGCGGGCGAACAGATCATTCACCGTGTCCACGGTGCCGCTGGCCCCGGTGATCAGCGCGACCAGCTCACTGCGGCGGTCGGCGATCGTGCGCGCGGTCTGCACCGAGCTGCCGAGCACGTCGACCAGTTCCGGCGCGGACTGGTTGAGCGCGTGGAACGACGCGGAGAAATCGCCGAGCAGTATGCCGAGATCGGGGATCGAGTCGTCGACGGCCTGCAGCCAGCGGTCGAACCGCTCGACGGTGGAGCCGGGCATTCGGCCGCTGCCGTCCAGCGCCTGCGACAGGGTGCCGAGCACCCGGCCGAACTGCACCGGGTCGATCTCGTCGAGGATGTTGCGCACCGTGGTGAGCGTGTCCTGCAACGCGATGGTGCCCTGGCTGCGGTCCTCGTCGATGGTGGACCCCTCGTGCAGGTACTGATCGGCGGGGCCGTTGAAGACAAGTTCGACGGAGGTGACGGCGAACAGGTTGCTCGGCACCACACGGGCGGTCACGGTGGCCGGGATGTCGCCCGCGAATTCCGGCTTCATCTCGATCCGGACCTTCTGCAGCTCGCCCTTGGCCGCGATGTCGACGTTCTTCACCGCGCCGACGAGCACGCCGCGGAACTTGACGTCAGCCTGCTCGGGCAAACCGTCACCGGTGGTGGTCAGGTTCGCGGTGACGTTCACCTTCTCCTGGAAGTAGCCCTTGTAGCGCAGCATCAGGAAGCTCAGCACCAGCGCGAAGACGACCAGACCGCACACGCCCGCGACGAGCAGCTGCCGCATGGTGGGTCCACGCCCACTGGGATCGATGATCATCTGGTGACTACCCCGAGATCCGGATGCCGGGGTTGATGCCCCAGATCGCCAATGTCATGAACAGATTCGCGAAGACGACCGCGATGATGCACATCTTGATCGCCCGGCCAGCGGCCACGCCGACACCCTCTGGACCACCGGAGGCGAAGAAGCCGTAGTAGCACTGGATGAAGGTGGTGATCGCGACGAACAGGATCGCCTTGATCAGCGAATAGATCACGTCCGTCGGGATCAGGAACTGATAGAAGTAGTGCTGGTAGGTGCCGGTGGCGGTGCCGCCGATCAGCTGAACGGTGAGCGCGCAGGAGATGTAGGCCATGGCCAGGCCGAGGCAGTACAGCGGGATGATGGCAACCATCGCCGCGAACATCCTGGTGCTGATCAGGTAGGGCAGCGGCCGGATGGCGATGGACTCCAGCGCGTCGATCTCCTCCGAGATGCGCATCGCGCCCAGCTGCGCGGTGAACCGGCAGCCCGCTTGTGCGGCGAAGGCAAGCGTCGCGAGCAGCGGGCCGAGCTCGCGGGTTGTCGCGAAGGCAGAGATGGCGCCGGTGATCGGGCTCAGACCGAGCAGGTTCAGTGAGTTGTAGCCCTGGATGCCGACGGTCATACCGCCGAAGGCGCTCAGGATGACGACGACGCCGATGGTCCCGCCGCCGACGACGAGATTGCCGTTGCCCCATGTGACGTCGGAGAGTAAGCGCCACACTTCCTTGGGGTAGTGCTTGAGCGCCAAAGGAATCGAGCCGACCGAGCGCAACAGGAAGAACACCTGGTGGCCGAGCCTGGCAAGCAGATCGACCGGCGCCTGAGCGGATTTCCGGATTGTTTGGAAGGGCCGCAGCAGCGGAGGTATATAGGTTGATGACACCGGCTCAGACCACCTGTGACGGGAACAGTGCGTTGTAAACCTGGGTGATGATGAGGTTCACCCCGAACAGCATGATGGCGGAACTCACTACCGCGGAATTCACCGAGTTCGCGACTCCGCCAGGACCACCCCGGGTGTTCAATCCGGTATCGCAGGCGATGATTGCCGCCAGCAGACCGAATATCAGTGATTTCACCAGTGCGACAAGCAGGTCGGTGGTCACCGCGAACGACGAGAAGGTGCCGACATACGAGCCCGGCGTACCGTTCTGCGCGAATATATTGAAGATGTAGCCGGTCAGAAAGCCGACGAAGACGACGAAGCCGCACAGCAGCACACTGACGAGCATCGCCGCACCGAGCCTGGGCGCGACCAACCTGCGCAGCGGGTCGACGCCCATCACCTTCATGGCGTCGATCTCCTCGCGGATGGTGCGCGAGCCGAGGTCGGCGCAGACCGCGGATCCTACGGCGCCGGCGATCATCAGCGAGGTGACCAGCGGCGCACCCTGCTGGATGATGCCGAGTCCGTTGGCCGCGCCGATGAACGAGGTGGCGCCGACCTGACCGGCGACCGAACCGACCTGGATGGAGACGATCACGCCGATCGGAATGGCGACCAGCAGGGTCGGCGCGGCGGCGACGCTGGCCATGAAGGCGCATTGCCGGACGAACTCGGCGAAGGGGAAGCGCCTTCGGAAAATCGCGACGAACAGTTCGGCGACGGCTGCGATGCCCATCGTGATCTGCCGACCGAAGGTCTCCAGCGAACGCTTGGGATGATCCTCCCAGTACGACTTCGTCCAATCGACCGCGTCACCGAACCGTGACCCTGTAGGTGGACTCTCGGTCGACTGCACTGGTTAAACCCCTCTCGACGCCGGTTGGATGCCCCGACGACATGTTTGCTTGAGGCACCTTACTACGGAGTAGCGCAGAACACACCAATGACTAGTGATCGCAGACATAGATGTCTGTCACCCTTCATGAAAAGCAAAGCGATGAGGGCGGCGACCTTGGGATATATCCCAAAGCTGCCGGTCGGACTTCCGGAACAAGCTACTGCGCCACCTGCGCAAATCCTGCACTACATGCGCGGCTCATCGAATTACTACGGATAATATTCATTTAAATTCCGATCGATTCCGAAGATGAACAGGTTGAGCAACATCTACCTGGTCAGACAAAGACGAACTCGGACTTTCGCAATTCTGATAGCGATCCGCTATTGTTAGCTTATAAGATACATTTCATCTGATATGTACAAAATGGGGGTTGAAGTAGGTCACGGTCGGACAACCCGTGTTTGGTGACGCGCCCGGAGGAGATTACTGACACGATGGGTGCGACAGATTGATATCGTGCGGACTTCCGACGTCTGGAGGGACATGTTCAGCAAACTCGCCAAGGTGGCAAACGCCGCCTTCGCCGTCGCCCTTGGCGCGGCGCTGCTCGGTACGGGCGCAGGGGCCGCCAACGCCCAACCGGGCCCGCCGGTCGTGGGAGGTGGATCCGGCATCATCATCGACAACCAATTCGAGTGCACCGTCACCACCGTCGGACACGACAATGCGGGGCGTCTGGTCGGCCTGACCGCTGGACACTGTGGCGATCCCGGCGCGCAGGTGTACGCCGAAACCGACCGGGGCGCCGGCGTGATCGGCCGGTTCGCGTACTCCAACCACGACCTGGACTACGCCGTAATCCAGTTCGATCCCGGCAAGATCATCCCGGTGAACCGGGTCGGCAACGTCACCATCACGGGGGTCGGCGCGCCGGCCAGCTTCCCGCAGATCGTCTGTAAAGAAGGACGCACCACCGGCAACACCTGCGGCATCGCCTGGGGTGATGTGTTCCAAACCAACGTCGAGACCTGGAGCCAGATGTGCGTCGTGGAAGGCGACTCCGGCGCGCCGGTGGTCGTCGGCACGACGCTGGTCGGCATGGTGAACGCCTACCTGGCCATCGCCTGCTTCGGCCCGGAGGTAGGCACCAACATGAGCGCCATCATCGGTGACATCAACGCGCGCGGCGGCGTCGGCGCGGGTTACGTCCCGATCTGATCGACCCCGGCATACCCGATGAGCGGCCCGAACGGATATCGTTAGGGCCGCTCATTCTTCGCTGTGAGCCGGTGCGAGCGCCGGGCCTGCCACCGCGCATTGCGGAAGGCAATCGACGTTGTCCAGGACGGGCGCGTGCCGGACGGGCCGAAGCAAGACCGCGGCAAGCACCGCACCCACCACCAACAGGCCGACACAGATCCACATCGCGGAGGCGAAGCCGTCATCGAACGCGGCCGGATCGCCGAACGCACCAGAAATACCGGCGAGCCCGGGCAGCGCGGCGACCGCGAGCAGCTGCGCGGTGCGCGCGACGGCGTTGTTCACACCGGAGGCGATGCCCGCCTCACTGGAAGGCACCGCACCGAGCACGGCCCCGGTCAACGGCGCCACGAGCACCGAGAGCCCGAGCCCGAAGACGAGCACGCCGGGCAGGACATCGGTCAGGTAGGTGGTGTCGGGGCCGATGCGCAGCAGTAACACCAAACCCGCCGCGGCCAGCAGTGGGCCCGCGGACATCGGGAGGCGCGGGCCATGCCGCTGCGCCCAGCGTCCGGCCGGCGCCGAGAGCACCAGCATGATCAACGTGATCGGCACGGTCGCGACGCCCGACAGCAGCGGCGAATAGCCCGCGACCAGCTGCAATTCCAACACCAGCAGGAAGAACACGCCGCCGAGGGCCGCGTAGACCGCGAGCGTCACGAGGTTTGCCGCGGTGAACACCCGTGAGCCGAACAGCGACGGCGGCACCAGCGGGTGGTCGCTGCGCACCTCGATCGCGACGAACACGGCCAGCAGCACGACGCCAATGCCGACGAGCAGCGGCAGCGAGTCGATCAACCCGAAGGTCAGCGCGCCGAGCGCCGCGGCGACCACGCAGGCGCCCGGAACGTCGAGCCTGGTCACCGCGTTCGGATCACGACTCTCCGGCACATGCTTCAGCGCGACCAGCACGACGACCAGCGTCAGCGGCACGTTGAGGAAGAAGATCGACCGCCAGCCCGCCACCTCGATCAGCCAGCCACCGAGAAACGGACCCAGCGCGCCTGCCACGCCGCCGAAGCCGGACCACAGGCCGATCGCCGCGCCCTGATCGCGCTGATCGATCGACGAGGAGATCAGCGCGAGACTGCCCGGCGTGAGCATCGCACCCGCTACGCCCTGCAGGATGCGGGCTGCCACCAGCATCTCGATGTTCGTCGCGGCGCCACACAGCACCGAAGCGATCGCGAAACCGATGGTGCCCCAGATGAAAACCTTGCGCCGTCCGAGCCGATCGCCGAGCGAGCCGCCGAGCAAGATGAACGAGGCGAGGGTCAGCGTGTAGCCGTTCAGCGTCCACTGCAGCCCGGCAACGTCGGTGTCCAGCGACTCACCGATGCGCGGCAGCGCGATATTGACAACTGTCGCGTCGAGCGAGGCTACCGACGACCCGAGGATGGTGGCCAGCAGAATCCAGCGGCCGGTGCTCGATTGCAACCGCGGAAGCTCGATGGCACTCACCGAAACCAGCCTAGCGGCAGGACGACGGAGACACGGTCAGAGCTCCTGTACGCAGACGACGAAGCGGCGCTTGTCGTAAACGTACCCGGTGCCGCTGCCGCAGACGCTGACGTCGTCGGCGTTCTGCTGGATCTTGACCACCTTCACGCCCTTCGCGGGGGTCGAACCCGTGCAGTCGATGCGCTTGGGATCGTCGCCGCCGACGTCCATGCAGCCCCCGACCACCCAGTCGATGTCCAGGCACAACGCGCCCTGCTCGATGCCGTTCACGGTCTCGGCGTAGTAATTGTCGGCGTCGCTCACGCACTGCGAGCTCTTCGGCTTCTTCTCGACCACCTTGTAGTTCGCCGCGCGGCTTCCGCACGACGACTTGGCGATGGTGGCGTTGGTGGTAGTGCCGCCGAGCGTCACACAGTCGCCGACGTTGGCTTCGAAGTCGGTGTTGCCACCCTTGGTGGTCGGCGCCGGCTTGCTGCTGCTCGGAGTGGGTTTGCCCGAGGACGGTTTCGGCGTGCTGGTGACCGAAACGGCATCGATCGTTCCGTTGTTCACAGCGGGCTGAGCAGTGCCGCTGATGGTCGAGCTGCACCCGGCGACCGTCAGCCCCGCCGCGACGGCGAGTCCGGCGAACGCGAGACGACCCCAGGTCGGTTGACGAGACACGTACAGTCCTCCCGAGCTGTAACGCTCCGAACTCACACCCCCGCAAGAATCCGAAGTTGACATGGCTGAGCTTGAAATACCACGCCATGAATACACCATGGACCGAGCGCACGTCGAGCCGAAGGCTCGAAACGGACCGTCGGCAACCGATCTGGGTATGGTGGAGTTCCGGTGCGAGAGGAGTTCTCCGTGGAGCTGATCAGCACCGTCGCCTGCTCGACGGCAGCTGTCGGCATCTCCTTCCGTCCCGCGATGCACGCACTCCCAGCCCAGCCGAGGTGTGAGTCTTCGGGGCACCGTTCACGGCCCGGCTCACGTCCGAGCGGGCGCAGTGTGTGCGCTGAAGGCACAAATCTCGCCCGTTCGGACGTGAGCCACAGCGGGGCTCGGGAACACGCAGCGCCGCAGGCACCGCAAAACCAACCCGACCTCGGCCGCCGACGAGCACTGTGTCTCCGCGAACGTGTCCGACATGGCCGCCGCGTACCTCGTCACCTCGAGTAGCTGGCAGATGGTGTAAAACCGGTTACCCTGATGAACCGGCCCGACGAACGGCGGTCAGGAGGTGACCCCATGGTTTCGGCAATGGCGGCGGACGAGTTCGAGCCCGCCGACTCGGCGGACAGGAAACCGACCGCGCCGCGCGAAATGCTGGTCGACCCGCGATTCATCCGGCTGGCCGATCAGTTCTTCGGCATGTTCTCCCAACCCGCGCGCGGCGGCGGCGCGCTCACGGTCTATCTCGACGGCAGACCCGTGGTCGACATCTGGGCCGGCTGGGCGGACAAGGGCCGCCGCTGGAACGGGGAGACCATCGCACTCACCTTCTCCACCGGCAAGGGCGTGGCATCGACCGTCGTGCACCGGCTCGCCGAACGCGGCCTGATCGGCTACGACACTCCGGTCGCCGAGTACTGGCCGGAATTCGCCGCGCACGGCAAGGACGACATCACGGTGCGCGACGTGCTCTCGCACCGAGCGGGCCTGCACCGGGTTCGCGGCCTCGTTCCAGGACGCGAGGGCATCCTGAATTACGACAAGGTGGTGCGCGCGCTGGCCGAGAGCCCGCCCGACCCGCGCCGCATCCGAACCTCCGGCTACCACGCGATCACCTTCGGCTGGCTGGTGGCCGAAATCGTGCAACGGGTGACGGGCGCGGCGTTCATCGAGGTGGTACGCAATGAGATCGCCGATCCACTGGGCCTCGACGAGTTCTGGTTCCGGGTGCCGGAATCCGAGCGACGCCGGATCGCCCGGATCTTCCGTCCCCTGAGCCCACCGGGGATCCGCTGGAACACCGCCTCGTCGGTGCTGTCCTGGGTGCGGCCCGTGCGCGGGCTCGCCGAGGCGGGCATGCCGGAGAGTTTCGACGAGCTGGTCCGCGACCCGCGCGTGCACGACGCGGTGATGCCCGGCTGGAACGGCGTGTTCTCGGCGCGCGCGCTGGCGCGGATGTACGGCGCGCTGGCCAACGGCGGGGTGGTCTATACCGACCAGCCCGAAGGCGTTCGCGGGATCGGTGCGTCCGGGCAGGAGCGCGTCGTGCGCTTCCTGCGTCCGGAGACGATCGAGACGATCGGCCGGGTGCAGCCGACGGAAAGTCGCGACTACGTGCTGGGGGTGCCGATCCGCTTCACCCTCGGTTACCACCGCCCGGTGCTGATGGCCAAGCAGCAACCGCGAAAGGCCTTCGGTCATTACGGCATGGGCGGGTCCGGCGCCTACGCCGATCCGGAGCTCGGCATGTCGATCGCGTTCGTGACCAACCGGCTCGGCGGCGCGGTGACCGCGCTCGGTGACGCCAGGCTCGCGCGGCTTGCGGCGACAGCACAGGCCACGGTGCGAAGGCAGAAGCCCGCCGGGACCGAACGGTAGCGCTGAGCGCAAGGCCGGTCCGAGCACGAGCCCGATCGAGCTGGCCGGATTGCCCTACCTCGACGCCGTGTGTCAGGAGACGCTGCGCCTGCACCCGCCGGTACCGATCGTCCTACGCCGCCTGACCGGGCCGTGCACGCTGCGCGGCGTGGCACTCGCACCAGGAGACACGATGGGGGTCGCGGTGCCGTTGCTGCATTCCGACCCGGATGTCTGGTCCGACGCGGCACGCTTCGACCCGGACCGGTTCGTCGAGCGCAGGATCGGCCGTTCGAGTTCGCTCCGTTCGGCGGCGGCCACCGGCGCTGTGCATGGCGCGGTGCTCGCGGACTACGAACTGCGGATCGCGCCGGTCACCATCCTCGGTCGGGTACGCCTGCGGCTCGGGCCGCGCTACGCGCACGGTCGTACGCCGGTTTCGGTCCCGCACAACATTGCAACCGGTCCGCGTCGCTCGATTTCATTCGATGTAATGAGTGATTTATCTCACTAACACGTTTGGGATGGCCACCTTCTCACTGCAACCCGGGCGCCGGCCGGAAGCCACACTCACCCCCGTGACCCGGATGTTCGACGGTTTCATGCCCACCTGGAGCGAATATGACGCAAATCATATACATGCGCTGCATGAATAAATGTGAAATGCCGCTGGCACCGGGCCACACCGGGACGGTAGGAAGGGACACAGGGGTCGGGCCATCAATATCTGTGGGGCGCTCTGCCGGCTCCGCGCACGAATCAGAGAATCTCGCTACGCGCGCGTGCGAGAAATTGGAACGGACGAAAACCTATGCAAGCCGCTTTGCACACCAGGTTGCTGCCTGCACGTCGTCAGGGAGGCCACCTAACCCGCCGGATGCGCCAGGGCGCCCTGTTGTCTGCCGCGATCGCCGCGGCCGGTGTCATGCTCGTCGCGCCCGCGCAAGCCGAACCGATCCCTGGCATCGGGACGGGCTCGGCCGCATCGGCCACCGATCCGCAGGCAAACTTCGCCCCGCCGGCGATCAACATCGCCGACGGCGAGGTCGTCGGCATCGCGCAGCCGATCATCATCACCTTCAAAGACCCGGTGACCGATCGCGCCGCCGCCGAGCAAGCCATCAACATCACCGCGTCGAAGCCTGCCCCCGGTCACTTCTACTGGCGCGGCGACAAGCAGGTGCGCTGGCGGCCGGATGAGTTCTGGCCGGACAACACCGACGTGCAGGTGCAGGCCGGTGGCACGAGCAGCTCGTTCAAGATCGGCGACGCATTCGTCACGACCGCTGACGACAACACCCACACCATCACGATTACCCGCAACGGCGAGGTGGTGCAGGAGATGCCGACCTCGATGGGCAAGCCCAAGCACGAGACCCCGAACGGCACTTACATCGTCGGCGAGCAGCTGGCCAAGATGACCATGGATTCGTCCACCTACGGCGTGCCCACCACGGACCCCGAGGGCTACAAGCTCGAGGTCGAGTACGCGACCCGCATCTCCAACAGCGGCATCTTCGTGCACGCCGCGCCGTGGTCCGTAGCTCAGCAAGGCGTGTCCAATGCCAGCCACGGCTGCCTCAACGTCAGCACCGAGAACGCCAAATGGTTCATGGAGAACTCGCGTAAGGGCGACCCGGTCATCGTGGAGAACACCCAGGGCGGCACGCTCAGCGCCAGCGACGGCTTGGGCGACTGGAACTGATCCGCCTCTCCGGGTATTCAGGCCGTACCAGTTAGGTGTGCGGTAAGACGGGCGCAGGTCCTGCGTAAGTGCCTGGCTGGGTCTTGGGCGTGCCCGATGAGTTACCCATGTGCTCGCGAGATCAGTTGTCGCGTCAGCGCCCCTTCGGGGGTGCTGACGAACAAAACGATCGAATAATCTGAAGTCGATCGTCGGCATCTCCAGTGTTTGCTTCACTTGGCCGGTGCACGAGAAGTTCAGCGGGTCGGCGAATGATCGTCATCGGCTGTTTGCTCCGGTCCGTAGAGTCTCCGCCGTGCGTACCAGGCCGGAGCGAGTATTGCCGCAGCCGCGTGAACGTGGCCTGAGGAACCGGCCGTGGCAGGACTACGCACTGTTCCTGGTGCTGGTGCTGCCGAATCTCGTCCTGCTCGCGCTGTTCGTCTACCGACCGCTGATCGACAATATCCGGCTGTCGTTCTTCGACTGGAATATCTCCGATCCGATCGCCACCTTCATCGGTTTCGACAACTACCGCGAATGGTGGGGCCGGTCGGACTCCTGGGATGTCGTCACCAACACCGTGGTGTTCACCGTGGCCGCGGTGGTCGGCAGCATGATACTCGGGCTGGCGCTGGCCCTGTTATTGGATCGAAAGCTGTTCGGCCGCAACATGGTCCGTTCGGCAATCTTCGCACCGTTCGTTATTTCCGGCGCCGCCGTCGGCGTCGCATTCCAGTTCATCTTCGATCCGAGCTTCGGCCTGATCCAGGACGTACTGCACCGCGTCGGCGTGAAAGACGTACCGGACTTCTACCAGAACCCGCACTGGGCGCTGTTCATGGTGACGGTGACCTACATCTGGAAGAACCTCGGCTACACCTTCGTCATCTATCTGGCCGCGTTGCAAGGGGTTCGGGCCGAACTGATGGAAGCCGCCGAGATCGACGGCGCGAGCCGCTGGACCACCTTCACCAAAGTGTTGTTGCCGCAACTGCGGCCGACCACGTTCTTCCTTTCCATCACGGTGCTGCTGAATTCGTTGCAGGTGTTCGACATCATCAACGTGATGACCCGCGGCGGCCCGCTGGGCACCGGCACCACCACCATGGTCTATCAGGTCTACCAAGAGTCCTTCCGCAACTTCCGCGCCGGATACGGCGCGACCGTGGCCACCCTCATGTTCCTGGTGCTGCTGGTCGTCACGCTGGTCCAGGTTCGCATCATGGATCGGGGCGAACAGTGAAACACCCAGGTGTGGAAACGCTTTCCCACCGACGCAGGCAGCGCGCCGTGACCCTGCTCGGCTACGCCGCGATGGTGTGCGTGCTGATCATCGTCGGCGTCCCGCTGTTCTGGATCTTCATCACCTCGTTCAAGGCGCGGCCCGACATCTACGTGCAGCCCGCAGTGTACTGGCCGCACAGCTGGCACCCGAAGAACTACGAGGAAGCCACCACGACACTGCCGTTCTGGACATTCCTGCGCAATTCGCTGATCGTCACCGGGATCGTCTCCGCTGTGAAATTCGTGCTCGGCACGTTCAGCGCGTACGGCCTGGTATTCCTGCGGTTTCCCGGCAAGACGGCAGTCTTCCTGGTGATAATCGCCGCGTTGATGGTGCCCAACCAGATCACCGTGATCTCCAATTACGCGCTGATCGCTCAGCTCGGCTGGCGAAATACCTTCCAAGGCATCATCGTTCCGCTCTGCGGCGTCGCCTTCGGAACGTTCCTGATGCGCAATCACTTTCTCTCGCTGCCCTCGGAGGTGATCGAGGCGGCGCGGATGGACGGCGCGAACTGGTGGCGGCTGCTCACCAGGGTTGTGCTGCCGATGTCCGGGCCGACCATGGTCGCGTTCGCGGTCATCACGCTGGTGAACGAGTGGAACGAATATCTCTGGCCATTCCTCATGGCCGACGACACAACCGTCGCCACGCTGCCGGTCGGCCTGACCCTGCTGCAGAACACCGAGAATCCGAGCGTGACGAACTGGGGGCCGGTGATGGCGGGCACGCTGCTGACGATGCTGCCGATCCTCCTCATCTTCCTGCTACTGCAACGCCACATGATCAAGGGCCTCACCTCGGGTGCGGTCAAGGGTTGACCGATACAGGAGATGCCACGTGCCCACTTCACAGTTCCCCGCCTCGGCGCGCAGGACCGCAGCGACAGGGGGATCGGCGCCGGCGAGCAGGAGCGCAGCGACGGGGGAATCGGCACTGACCCGACGCGGATTCCTGGGGCTGACCGGGGCAGTCGCCGCGGGCGCTGCGCTGACCGCGTGCGCGGGCACCGGCGGCAGCCCCGTGCAGTCCGGCGACGGCAAGACCCTCACCTTCTGGTCCAACCACCCCGGCACATCGAAGGAGCTCGAGACCGAGCTGATCAACCGGTTCCAGGCGAAATATCCCGACCGGAAGGTGAACCTGGTCGACGCGGGCAAGAACTACGAGGAGGTATCGCAGAAGTTCAACGCGGCGCTGTCCGGCGGCAAGCTGCCGGATATCGTTGTGCTGTCGGATGTCTGGTGGTTCAATTTCGCACTCAACGGCACCATCGAGCCGCTGGACGGCCACTTCGCCGACGCGGGGGTGCAACTGGACGACTACGTCGACTCGCTGGTCGCCGACTACCAGTTCAACGACAAGCACTACGCACTGCCCTACGCCCGCTCGACCCCGTTGTTCTACTACAACAAGGATGTGTGGAACCGCGCTGGTCTGCCCGACCGCGGCCCGGAGAGTTGGCAGGAGTTCGACGAGTGGGGACCGAAGCTGCAGGAGGTCGTCGGCGAGGGCAAGCTCGCGCACGGCTGGGGTGACGCCAAGAACTACCTTGCCTGGACCTTCCAAGGCCCGAACTGGACCTTCGGCGGCGCGTACTCGGACAACTGGACGTTGAAGTTCAACGACCCCGGCACCCTCGCGGCGGGCACGTTTCTGCGCAACATGATCAACACCAAGAAGTACGCGGGAATCAAGCCGCAGATCGCGGTCGACTTCGGCACCGGTGTGATCGCCTCCACCATCGCCTCGACCGGCGACCTGAAGGGAATCCAGAAAAACGCGGAGGGCAAGCTGACCTTCGGCACCGCGTTCCTTCCGCACCCGAACGGGCCCGGCGTCACCACCGGCGGCGCTGGCCTGGCCATCCCGGCGCGCATCTCCGACGAGCGAAAGGCGAGCGCGCTCGCGTTCATCGAGTTCGTCACCAACGCACAGAACACGGCGTACTTCTCGCAGGGCACCGGGTACCTGCCGGTACGCAAGTCGGCCGTGCACGATCCCAGCGAACACGACTTCCTCACGAAGAACCCGAACTCCAAGGTCGCCATCGAGCAGCTGTCGCTGACCAAGTCGCAGGACTACGCACGGGTATTCGTGCCGGGCGGCGACCAGATCATCGGCACCGGCCTGGAGCAGATCGGCCTGCAGAACGCCGACGTGGCAGCCACGTTCGCGCATGTGACCAGCCAACTCCAGGCAGTCATCGACCGGCAGATCACCCCGAAACTGCCCAACTAGTGTGTCGGTCCCGAAATTGCAGCTCTAATTATCTATGGTGTTGGGGTGGCGGGTTTCGGGCGTAGTGATGTCGAGTTCGTACTGGCCGGTGACGAGCGGGACCAGCTTGTCGCATGGTCGCGGGCGGAGTCGTCGCGGTTGGC
>NZ_JBFRFQ010000026.1:0-94248 GCF_052114905.1 Nocardia sp. 2TAF39 | reverse complement strand
CCAGGCTCCTATGAAGTCACAACGCCACACCCAGTGAGTGCACACGAGCACCTCCCGCCCAGGCCGACAGATCCCGTTGAAGACCCCGAGTCAGTCAGGTGGTGGGTCAGACCCCGGCGGGAGGTGCTCACCTACATCCTCTCTGTCAGATGGGCGACACCAGACCAGATGTTCGGTGCGATCCAGGTCTCGATATCGCTGTCCGTCCGCAGGCGCACATCCTCGATCGACACCGTGCGCCGATTTCGATTGGCGTGCTCCACCGCCACCTGCGGATCCGCGTGCTCCACAAATGCGCGTATCCGGCGGCGGGCTTCTTCGTCTGTCTCGGCGGCGATTATCCGGGACCACACCGCGAAACGCGGTGACCGCCCATGGGCCGCGGCTTGCTCCTGAACTTCCGCGATCCGACGACCCGTCTCTTCCACCGTGTGGGCCTGCATCATGTAGACATCGGCTTGCTTCGCCGCCATCGCAATCGCGGCAGGAGAGGCGCCGACGAGATGTATCGCCGGGCCGTCCGGCCGTATCGGCATGGCTGCCAGACGTGCGCCGGTCAGCTGGTAGAACTCGCCGCCATAATTGATCTCGTTCAGTGCCCACAGAGATCGAATGATGTCGACGAACTCACCGGCCCGTCGATAGCGCGCGTCATGATCCAAATAGTCGCCGTACTGCTCCATGTCGCCCGGCACACCGGCGGTCACAATGTTCAGGGCCAAGCGCCCGCCGCTCCACTCGTCGGCTGTAGCGCACATGTGCGCGAAAACGGCGGGATTGATGAACCCAGGTCGATGCGCGACGAGCACCTGAAGTTTTGTGGTGGCCGCCAAGCAAGCCATACCGGTCGTATAGGCGTCCACATACGGTGTATCGAGACCGTAACTGCCATTGCTGAACGAGCAGGGTATGAGAACACGGTCGAAACCGATCTGCTCCGCGGCCTGCGCCACCTGAGTCAGGTATTTCACCTGCGGCATGCGCTCGGGCTTCGGAGTGCAAATCCATGGGCTCTCCTAACCTCGAAATCCTCCTGGCGGCCATCGCGATGACCACCTGCGCCCAGCACATGGCAGCTTTCCGGCAACCAGTCTGGATCATGCGCAATCAGCACGCAGTGCGACCGTTCTCACCGGTGACGATGCGAGTCGGCCGGTGACGCGATCGACTCGCCGCCCGGCCGAAGGTGAACGCCATGGGAGACAAGCGAATCGGGTGCGACTCTGTGCTGGTTGTGGCCGTTGGCCGCGGACAGTAGGTTTCTCGGAGCATCGAGTCGATCGGAAGTCGGGGAACCGAATGTCGGTGGGTTGCGTCGAAGAGAGTATGGCGGCAGTCGGCGCGAAGTGGATTCGGCGCCCGGCGGTTTGACACTACGAGGACGGAGGGGCGTTCATGGGCGGATCGGAGATGGTCGGGGTTCGGACGGGGGAGCTCGGTGCGCTGGGCAGCGACTATCGGAGATCGGCGGATGGGGTCCGCGACCAGGCCAAACGGGTTGCCGACCATATTTTCGGCGACGGCAACGAGGCGGGCAGGAACTACACGCAGCAAGGCATCGCGGTACATCAGGGGCTGGAGCGGATCAGCGCGTGGCTGAAGAACTGGAGCGACGCCACCACCGCGACCGCCGATGCGCTCGGTGCGGCGGTCGTGACGTACGCGGAGACCGACCGGCAGCGCGCGGCAGAGACGAACAAGATGTGAGAGCGCCGAATGACACGTGTTTCCACTGACGACACCACATATTCGAGGAGTCGGGACCATGGCCGTTGCCTGGCAGGGTAAGACAATCGACGCCGTCCTGGACGAAGGCAGCTACGGGCTGCAGTACTGGATAAAATTCATGCCGCTGTACCAGGCGGCGTTCGGCGGCAACGGCGGCCGGGGGGATCTCGCCAAGCTGCTGGCCAGGTACGACGAGCAGCGCGGCATGCGGGTGGAAAAGCTGGAGCAGGCGGGGGAAGCGTTGAAAACCGCACTGGCCGAGGTAGATCGCCAATGGGACGCGCAACGGACCTACACGGGTCGGCTGCCCGACCTGTGGCAGGGAACGGCGGCCACCGCCGCGCTCGACATGCTCAGCAAGCAGTCTGTCCTGGCCGACGAGGATCGACAGCACGCCAGGGAGGCGTGGAAGACGATCGACCCGATGGCGAACTCGCTGCGGCAATCGGCGGGCGCGAAAGCCGATGCCACACTCGGGCTGTTGGAGGATTCAGGGAACGGCAGCAGGGTCGTGAAAATCGACGGAAAGACTCCGGAAGATGTGAAAGTCATTGTCGAGGTGCACAATGCGCACGAGTGGATCAGCGGGAACCAGATGCGCGACCTCGGCCGGATCTTCCCCACACTCGCTGTGCCTACCCACCAGAACAACCGCAAGCAGAAGCTGACCGGCGCCTACGGCGAAAAGATTCGCAATACCGTCAACGATTGGCTACAGAACCCCTTCAAACGGGACTTCGATGACAAACTGACCCGCTACATCGACGTCTGCACACAGACCGATGGTCACTTCACGCTGCAGTATCAGAACCTGGCCGGTGCGTTGGCGGCGGTGTCCGACCATGCCTATCCGTGCCCCGAGGGGCAGTCGAAACCGTCTTCAGGCATGCCGGACAACCAGAACCAATCCGATTCTCCTGCGCCGTCCGGCTCTCGCGGCACACCGTCGACCCCCACGGCCGCGGCCGGCACCACGCCGAGCACAGTCCCCGCGAGCACTACTTCGACCACACCAACAACTCCGACCACACCAACTACGCCGAACACTCCGACAACGCCGACCCCCAAGATTCCGTCACTGGACGGACTCAACCAGCTGGCGAAGGAATTGTCGCCGCTGGCAACGGGTCTCACCCAGGTAGTCAACCAAGGCGTCACCGCACTGAGCGGAACCATCAAGAGTGGAATCGACGGCGCGATCGAAAAGCTCAAAGAGAGCATCGATCCGAAGAACGCCGACACAGACGGCGCGAACAATAGGGACAAGGACGGCAAGCCGAAGGCCGAGTTCGACATCGCCGGAAAACACGTGAAGGTCGAGATGGGGCCGGACGGCCAGTTGAAACTTGTGTTGTCCGACGCGGAGGGCAAGCAGCAGGAGTTCGATCTCGAGCTGGACGAGCACGGGATACCGGTCCTGTCGATGCATGAGTTGAAAGAGCCCGCGCCGCACACTCCGGCTTCCGAAACGCCGGAGAAGGACAAGCCGGCCGACACCACACCGGTCCCTGAACCGAACACCGGCCAGCCGGGCGTGTCGACCGGAACTCCTCCGACTACGCGACGCGAAGAAGACGGCGAGCATTGGCCGAAGCCCATCCCGGAGCGGGGCGGACCGGAACCCGAGCCCCCATTCGACAGTGGCGCGGAATTGGCCGAGGCAGGACCGCTGTGAGCCTGGACACCGGACGTTCGGCCGTGCAGGGTGAGCGAGGACAAGCCGCATGGTGAACTATGCCGAGGAGGCGAGGCGACTCGCCGAGGAGAACCAGCGACGGATGGCAATCCTGATCGATGAACTTCAGGAGATCAACGAGCGGACGGCGGCGAAGGGCCGCGAATTCGCCCAGAACCTGGCGGCCGACATGGACCGGTTCTGGGCGGAGCACGCCGATTTGGAGCAATCTCGTGCCGAGGACGAGGCGAAAGAGCGGCTGGAGGCCGAGGCACGCGAACACCGCGAAGCCATTGCGCGGTCGATGACCGCCCGCAGGGTGAACCAGACGGTGGGGCCGGTCGATGACGAGGACGAAGAGGCGAAGTTCTATCAGCGCAAGAGTTGGCTGATCTGATCCCTGATCACCGCCGGAGCAGCGCGGCCAACTGGCCGACCTTCAGCTTCGGCGGTTCCTCCTCGCGGGCGGCGTCGGGGTCTACGACCTTGGTGTGCGGGATGGCCTCTTCGGGGTCGGCGAAGGGCCGATAGGTCTTGTCGCCCGCCAGCGTGGCGAGCAGGTAGCCGGCCAGCAACGCGCGGGTGGTGCGGGCGGTCTTCGGTTCGTGTTTGCCCGCGCCGACCGCGGCGAGAACGCGGCGGCCCTCGATGATGCCGTTGTGCGATGCCGCGTCGATGGCGCGCAGGATCGCCGTGTCGCCCCACGCGGTGGCCAGCGGGATGGCGTTGGAGCTGACCGAGGTGATGTCGGCGGCGCCCGCCAGGATCAGCGCCGGGATGTCGAGGTCGGGCGCGAGGGTTTCGGCGGACGGCGCCGTCGGCGCGGGGAAAAGAGCAGCGACGGCGGCAACCTGACGCTGGGCGGCGGCGATGACGGCGGAACCCGCGCCCATGCCGTGCCCGATCAGGGCGAGGCGTTCGGGGTGCACGCTGATATCGCCGTCCCCGAGCCGGACGCCGGTGCAGATGTCGAGCGTGGTGAGTAGATCGGCGGCGAGGCCGAGATGTGACGGGATCGGCCCGCGTTCGGTGTCCGGGGCGGCGGCCACAATTCCCCAGGAGGCGAGATGCTCGAGCAGGCCACGATACTGGGCGACACCGGTCAGCCAGCCATGTCCGAACGCGACAGCAGGCAGGTTCAGCCCGGACTCAGGCGTGAACACCACCCCTGGCTGGCCTGCGATGGCCAGATTGCCGCGCAGCACCCGGTGTGGGCCGCGGCTGGTCAGGGTGCTCAGAAGCGATTTCACAGACGCCGACACGACGTGAACGTTATCCGATAAGTAGTGTGGTGAGCCATGTGCGGAATCGTGGGGTACGTCGGGTACCGAGACGCGCTCGGCGTTGTCGTTGACGCGTTGCGCCGCATGGAATATCGCGGCTACGACTCCGCGGGTGTGGCAATCCTGGACGGCGCGGGCGCGCTGGCCGTGGAACGCAAGGCTGGTCGACTGGCCAATTTGGAGGCCGAGCTGTCGGAAGCCAGGGTCGACCGCTTCGTGGGCACGACCGGCATGGGACACACCCGCTGGGCGACGCACGGCGCGCCGACCGACCGCAACGCGCATCCGCACCGCGACGACAACGGCAAGGTCGCGGTGGTGCACAACGGCATCATCGAGAACTTCGCACCGCTGCGTCGTGAGCTGGAGGACGCCGGGGTCGAGCTGCACAGCGACACCGACACCGAGGTCGCCGTGCATCTGGTGGCTCGCGCCTACGCCGCGGGTCCGACCGCGGGCGACTTCGCCGCCAGCGCGCTGGCGGTGCTCCGTCGGCTGGAGGGTGCGTTCACCCTGGTCTTCACGCATGCCGACCACCCGGGCACGATCGTGGCAGCGCGGCGCTCCACACCACTGGTGGTGGGGGTCGGCAAAGGCGAGATGTTCATCGCCTCCGATGTCACGGCGTTCATCGAGCACACCCGAGAGGCGGTCGAACTCGGCCAGGACCAAGCCGTGGTGATCACCTCGGAGAGCTACCGGGTCACCGACTTCGCGGGCAACGACGCCGGCCCGCGCACCCGCCCGTTCACGATCGACTGGGATCTGGCGGCCGCCGAGAAGGGCGGCCACGACTACTTCATGCTCAAGGAGATCGAGGAGCAGCCCGCCGCTGTCGCCGACACCCTGATCGGACATTTCAGCACTGATCAGGATGGTTCCGGCCGGATCGTGCTGGACGAGCAGCGCCTCGCAGACCAGGAGCTGCGCGACTTCGACAAGGTGTTCGTCGTCGCCTGCGGCAGTGCCTATCACTCCGGTTTGCTGGCCAAGTATGCGATCGAGCACTGGACCAGGCTGCCCGTCGAGGTCGAGCTGGCCAGCGAATTCCGATACCGCGATCCGGTTCTGGACCGTTCCACGCTGGTGGTGGCGATCTCCCAGTCCGGCGAGACCGCCGACACGCTGGAGGCCGTGCGTCACGCCAAGGAGCAGAAGGCGCGCGTCCTCGCGATCTGCAACACCAACGGCGCGCAGATTCCCCGCGAGTCCGACGCGGTCCTCTACACCAGGGCCGGGCCGGAGATCGGCGTCGCCTCCACCAAGGCTTTCCTCGCTCAGGTGACCGCGAACTACCTGGTCGGGCTCGCGTTGGCGCAGGCGCGCGGAACCAAATACCCGGATGAGGTCGCGCGCGAGTTCGCCGAACTCGAGGCGATGCCGCAGCTGGTGGAGCGGGTGCTGGAGACGGCGCCGCAGGTGCGGACCATCGCGCGCGAGCTGGCGCAGGTGCCGACCGTGCTGTTCCTCGGTCGTCATGTCGGCTACCCGGTGGCGCTGGAGGGTGCGCTCAAGCTCAAGGAGCTCGCGTACATGCACGCCGAGGGTTTCGCGGCGGGTGAGCTCAAGCACGGCCCGATCGCGCTGATCGAGGAGGGGCTGCCGGTGATCGTGGTGATGCCGTCCCCGAAGGGCCGCGCGGTGCTGCACTCCAAGCTGCTGAGCAACATTCGCGAGATCCAGGCCCGTGGCGCGCGCACCATCGTGATCGCGGAGGAAGGCGACGACACGGTCCGCCCGTTCGCCGACGACCTCATCGAAATCCCCACGGCGCCAACCCTGTTCCAGCCACTCCTGTCGACGGTTCCGTTGCAGGTCTTCGCCGCCGAAGTGGCCCAGGCCCGGGGTTACGACGTCGACAAACCCCGCAACCTCGCAAAGTCCGTCACGGTCGAATAACCCACAGCTCGGGTAGTCACACTCGGGCGGGGACGAAGGGGTCGGCCGGGGTGGCCGGCTCGGTCGTCGTGGCGCGGCGCTCGAGAGTACCGGAGAGGACGGCCAGACCGAGGGCGACCAGGACCAGGGCGACGCCGACCCAGTTGGGGGACGTGTAGCCGAGGCCTGCGGCGATAACCAGGCCGCCGAGCCAGGCGGAGAGCGCATTGCCGAGGTTGAAGGCGCCGATGTTGACTGCGGACGCCAAAGTGGGTGCGCCTGCCGCTTGGTCGAGCACGCGTTTCTGCAGCGGTGGGACTGTGGCGAAGCCGAGCGCACCGATCGAAACGACAGTGATCGCGGCCGCGATCTTGTTGTGCGCCGTGACGGTGAACAGTGCGAGCACGATCGCGAGCCCGCCGAGGGTGATGTACAGCATCGGCATCAAGTGGCGGTCGGCGAACTTGCCGCCGATCAGGTTGCCTGCGAAGAAGCCGAGACCGAACAACACGAGCAACCAGGTGACCGAGCTGTTTGCGTAGCCGGTGACCTCGGTCATCATGGGCGCGAGATAGGTGATCGCGGCGAACACGCCGCCGAAGCCGAGCACCGTCATCGCCATCGCGAGCAGTACCTGTGGGTTGCGGAACACCGCTAGCTCATTGCGCAGCCGGGCGTCTCGCGGCGTGGCTTGCTCCGGGACCAGCACGCCGACGCCGATCAGGCCGATCAGGCCGACCAACGCGACGAACAGAAAGGTCAGCCGCCAGCCGAAGTGCTGGCCGAGTAGCGTCCCGAGCGGCACACCGACCATGGTGGCGACGGTCAGGCCGGTGAACATGATCGCGATCGCGCCGGCCCGCCGGTCGGGGCGGACCACATTCCCCGCGACGACCGCGCCGATCCCGAAGAACGCGCCATGTGCCAGCGAAGCCACGACCCGGCCGGTCAGCATCACCCCGAAAGTGGGCGCGATAGCGGACAATACGTTGCCCACGACCAGCAGCGCCAGCGTGCAGAGGAGCATGCGCTTGCGCGAAACGCGGGTGCCGAGCCCGGTCATCAGCGGCGCACCTGCCACTACGCCGAGCGCGTATCCGGTGACCAGTAGTCCTGCCGTGGGGATGGACACCGCGTAGGTGTCGGCGATGTCGGGCAGCAAGCCGACGACGACGAATTCCGTGGTCCCGATTCCGAATGCCCCGAGTGTCAGGGCGAGGAGTGCGAGCGGCATGAGGAAAGCCTCCATGATGTTGCGCCTGATGTTTACAGGCGTCAACAATAATTGCAGGCGCTCGATAATTGCAAGCGCTGGCTATTGCGGAAACTCATCTATCCTGAAGGGGACGATCCCCGACGCCGAAGGAAACGCCATGACCGCGGATGCCGCCCTGACCGGCTTGGCCGATGGTTGGTACGCACTGTCGCTGCTGCACGACCGGATCGAGGCACATATCGAACGCGCCCTGCAATCCGGTCATGACCTGAGCGTGCGCGAGTACTCGCTGCTCGTAGTCCTCAGCCGTCAGCACGACGGGCCGGGAGGTCATCTGCGGATGAACCAGGTCGCCGATGCCGTGGTGCTGAGCCAGAGCGCCACCACCCGCCTGGTCTCCCGGCTCGAAGACCGCGGCCTGCTCCAGCGTTACCTCTGCCCGGACGACCGTCGCGGTATCTACACGGACGTGACCCCGGCGGGACTCGACCTCCTGGAAAAGGCACGCCCCACGCACGACGCCGCGCTTGCCGGCGCGCTCGGACAAGCCGCCGCGGACCCCGAACTGGCTCCACTCGTCGCCACCGTCGAGGCACTGAACACCAGCTCGGCCCGCGGCGCACGCACCCGCGACTACCGCCCGGTCTGAGTCGTTCGTATTGCCTGAACTATGCCTGGCCGGGCTCGGTCGGACGCGAGCCCCTACTCGACGGTGACCGTGCCGCGCATCTCTGGGTGCAGCGAGCAGAGGTAGCGGAAAGTGCCGGGGGAAGTGAAGGTGTAGCTCCACTCGCCCTTGTCGACGATGGGGCTGTTGATGCCCATCGCCTTGTCGCCGATGCCCTGCACGGTGTGCGGAACCTTGTCGACGAACTTCCAGGTGACCGTGTCGCCGACCTTGACGGTGACCTCGGCGGGCGAGAATTTCATGTCATCGACCGCGATGGTGGCGGCCGCGGCCTTCTGCGCGCCTGTCCGCTGGGAGGTCGTGGTGGCCGCGCGAGGAGGTCTCTTCGTGGTCGTGGTGGCCGAGCCGGAATCGCCGCCACCGCATCCGGACAGCACAAGCGCGCCGATAACGAATCCCGTGACAACCCACGTGGGCCTTGTGCGACGGTGGACGATTGGCATGATGGCCAAGCGTAGTCTGCCGCCGTCGCGAGTCCGTGTGGTGGCGCGGCGGACCTCCGATCGGCTCGACGCCGCCGGGCCGGTGGGTGCCAGGTGTGACAGGCGGTACCTCATGACAACAAATCGGCCGGCCATCGGCTCGGCACGGGCAAGACCGACGGAGGGAGTGGCATGTCCACGCAGCGGGGGTATTTCACCGCCGACGAAGTGCGCGCGGCCGAGGCCGAGCTGTTCACCCGTGTTCCGGACGGTGTGCCCATGCGGCGCGCGTCGCATGGTTTGGCCACGGTGGTCGCGGCGGAACTGCGATCGCGCACCGGCGGTATCGCGGGACGGGCGGTGACGCTCCTGGTCGGATCCGGCGACAACGGTGGCGACGTGCTCTGGGCCGGTTCGATGCTGCGCCGCCGGGGTGTCGCGGTGACCGCGGTGCTGTTCAATCCGGAGCGGGCGCATGCGAAAGGGCTTGCGGCGCTGCGCAAGACGGGTGGCCGGGTGCGGGACGAAGTCGGCGATCCGGACCTGGTGATCGACGGTATCGTCGGCATCTCCGGCCACGGTCCGTTACGCCCGCGCGCCGCGGAACTCGTTGCGGCGCTGGATGCTCCGATCGTCGCGGCCGACCTGCCCAGCGGCGTTGATCCGGACACCGGCGCGGTCGAAGGGCCCGCCGTGCGCGCCGCGGTCACGGTCGCCTTCGGCGCCTATAAACCGGTGCACGCACTTGCCGCGCCGCATTGCGGCCGAATCGAGCTGGTCCCCATCGGTTTACGTCTCCAGGAATCGAATCTCGCCGCGCTGGAGCCCGCATCGATCGGCGCCGCGTGGCCGGTACCCGGTCCGGCCGACGACAAGTACACGCAGGGCGTCACCGGCGTCTGCGCGGGCAGCGCGACGTATCCGGGCGCGGCGGTGCTGTGTACTGGCGCCGCCGTCGCCGCGACCTCTGGCATGATCCGTTATGCCGGAACCGGGGCGGCCGAGGTGCTGCGTCACTTCCCGGAAGTGATCGCGACCCAGCGGGTTTCCGAGGCCGGCCGGGTCCAGTCCTGGGTCTTCGGTCCCGGTGCCGGCACCGACAGCGACGCCAGGAAGCGCCTCGCCGAAATCCTGTCCACCGATCTCCCGGTCGTCGTCGACGCCGACGGCCTGACTTTGCTCGCCGCCGAGCCGACGCTGGTTCGCGATCGCCCGGCCCCGACCGTGCTGACGCCGCACGCGGGGGAGTTCGCCCGCCTCACCGGCCATGAGGTAGGCAAGGACCGGGTGGCCGCCGTCCGCGACCTCGCCGACTCCTGGTGCGTCACCGTGCTGCTGAAGGGTCGTGCCACGCTGGTCGCCACCCCGGGACACGCTGTTCTGGTCAACGAGGCGGGCGGCTCCTGGGCCGCCACCGCTGGCGCGGGCGACGTGCTCTCGGGCATCATCGGCGCTCTCCTCGCCGCGGGCCGCGACCCCGCCTGGTCGGCCGCCGCTGCCGCTCGGGCCCACTCCCTCGCCGCCAACCTCGCCGCCAACGAGGACCACCCGGTCGGTGCCCCCACCTCGGCAATGCCCCTGCTCGACCACGTCCGTCCAGCCATCCGCGTTCTCCGCGCCCTCGCTCGTCCGCGAGCGTGAGTCGGGTCATCACCCCAGGGGTCGCGGACGGTCGGTCGGGAGTTCGCATGATCGAGCCGATCCCGCCGGTGGACCGGTGACCCGCCCCCACGGGCCTGCCGCCCCCACGGCGCTTGCCCGAGACCGCCGCATGAACCGACTGCGACCAGATCCCAACGCGCCAATACACTCGACCGAAACCAACCCAACAACTGATTTCGAAAGCACATGGGTAACTCGTCGGGTACGTCCAGAACTGAAGAGGCACCAACGCGGGACCTGAACGAAAACCCCACGTCATCCGACTTGTATGGCCTGAAGGCCCGGAGAGGCGGGGGAGCACCAAAGGCAGGACCTGAACGAAAACCCCACGTCACCCCACTAGTACGGCCTGAAGGCCCGGAGTGGCGGGGGAGCCGGAAGACCCGGAGAGGCGGGGGAACGTAGGTGGAGACGGTCATCGATCTGGATGCCATAGCCCACAACGTGCGGATTCTGCGGGAACACGCAGGCGATGCCGCGGTGATGGCAGTGGTGAAGGCGGACGGCTACAACCATGGCGCAGTCGAGGTCGCACGCGCGGCCCTGGCGGCGGGGGCCGTGGAGCTGGGCGTTACCACGGTGGCCGAGGCGGTGCAGTTGCGCACGGCCGGGATCACTGCCCCGATCCTGTGCTGGCTCAACAACTCCGACGCGGATTTCGCGGCAGCGATCGCCGCCGACATCGAGATCGGCGTTTCCTCGCTCGCCCATCTGCGCGCGGTCGAGGCGGCGGCTCGCAGCACGGGCCGCACCGCCACGGTCACCGTGAAGGTGGACACCGGTCTGAACCGTAACGGCGTGTCGCCGATCGAATACCCGCAGTTTCTGACGGCCCTGTGCGCGCTGGTGGACGAGCAGGCGGTGCGCTTCCGCGCGATCTTCTCCCATCTCGCGCACGCCGATGAACCGGAGCATCGCAACAACGACGTGCAACGCGCCCGGTTCCTGGAGGCGATCGCCGCGGCCAAGGAGCACGGGCTCGAACCCGAGCTGGTGCATCTAGCCAATTCGGCCGCCACTCTGACCCGCCCCGACCTGGCTTTCGACATGGTTCGTCCAGGTATCGCCATCTACGGCCTGTCACCGGTACCCGACCTCGGCGACTTCGGTCTACGTCCGGCGATGACCTTCCAGGCCAGGGTTGCCCTGGTCAAGGAGGTGGCGGCGGGGGAGGGGGTCTCGTACGGGCACCAGTGGATCGCACCGCGCGACACCACCGTGGCGCTGATCCCCGCGGGCTACGCCGACGGCGTGTTCCGCCCCTTGAGCGGACGTTTCGACGTCTGGCTCGGCGGCGCCCGCCGCAGGAACGTCGGCCGGGTGTGCATGGACCAGTTCGTCGTCGATCTCGGCGACAATGCCGCGGGCGTCCGGGAAGGCGACACCGCGGTCCTGTTCGGTGCGGAACCGCACGCCCAGGACTGGGCGGACCTGCTCGGCACCATCCACTACGAGGTGGTGTGTTCGCCCCGTGGCCGGGTCGCCAGGCGTTTCACCGGTGGTGCCCGATGAAACGCCAACTGATGACCCCGGTGCGCGGCGGGCTGGCCACCGTCGGCTTGGTCGGCGCATTGGCCGGCGTGCACGCCTTGCGCCGTGCCGGTGCGCGGGTGCTGTGGCCCGCGCGTCGTGACGAATACCGCGACGAGAATTTCGCCGTCCTCGACGCGGACCGCCCCGGTGCGGTGCTCGCCCAGGACGGCGTTCGACTGGCCACCCGCGAATGCGGCCCGCCGGATGCGCCGGTCACGGTGATTTTCGTGCACGGCTTCTGCAACAGCATGGAGTCTTTCCATTTCCAGCGCCGCGACCTGGAAAAGCGCTGGGGAGCGCAAGTTCACATGGTGCTGCTCGATCTGCGCGGACACGGCCGCTCCGGCACGCCGAGCACCGCGAGCTGCACCATCGCCCAGCTCGGGCGCGACATAGTCACGGTGTTGGAGTCCACCGCCGCGACCGGGCCCGTCGTGCTGGTTGGGCATTCGCTGGGCGGGATGGCGGTGCTCGCCGCTGCTGCGCAGTTCCCGGAGTTGTTCGCGGCCAGGGTGATCGGGATCGCGCTGCTTTGCACCGCCGCCGCCGAGGTCACTTCGGCGGGCATCGGACAGCTGCTGCGCAACCCGGCGATCGACGGCTTCCGGCTGGCCGTGCGCACCGCGCCGGCACTCGTGCAGGCGGGCCGCGCGACCGCGCGCCACGTGATTACACCGATCTTGCACGTCAGCGCGTTTCACGGCCAGGTGAGTCCGACCTTGTCGCGTTTCACGACGATGATGATCGATCAGACACCGGTCGAGACCATCGTGAGCTTCCTCGAGGCGATCGAGCTGCACGACGAATCGGCGGCGCTACCTACGTTGGCGGACACGCCGGTCCTGGTGCTCGGCGGCGCGCACGATCTGGTGATCCCGTGGCGCAATTCCCGCGCCCTCGCCGACGCGCTGCCGAACAGCGAACTCGTCCTGCTCCCTGGTGCGGCGCACATGCCGCAGCTGCAATACCCGGAGGTCGTCAACGCCGCACTCGACCGGTTGCTCGTGCGGGCGGGCGCGATCGAACCGGCGCCGCTGAGCGCACCGGGGGTGGCCGGTGGCTGAACGGCGGCAACGGATTCTGCCCACGGTCGCCGACACCGAGGCCCTCGGCCGCGAACTGGCAAGGGACCTGCGTGCCGGTGACCTGGTGGTGCTGGACGGCCCGCTCGGTGCGGGCAAGACCGCACTCACCCGTGGCATTGCCGCCGGCCTCGGCGTGCAGGGCCGGGTCAGCTCGCCGACGTTCATCATCGCCCGCCAGCACCGCGCGGGGCACCGCGAGGGCGCGCCCGCGGTGTCGATGGTGCACGTGGACGCGTATCGGCTCGGTGGCGACTTGGACGATCTGGACGCGCTTGATCTGGACACCGATCTGCATCAGGCGGTGGTCGTGGTGGAGTGGGGCCGCGGGGTGGTGGAGCATCTCACGGATCGGCACCTGCGCGTGCTGCTGTCGCGCGAACCGGATTCGGATGTGCGCACCGCGATCTGGGAATGGGTGGATTAACTGTAAGGTAGCTACGCGTCGGTGACACCTGCCAAGCGGTATCGTTAGGCCAATCATGCTTGTATTAGCCGTCGACACCGCGACACCCGCCGTCACAGCGGGACTGGTGGAACTGGAGCAAGGCGCTGATCCGGCCATCCCTGCCCAGACGCGCACTGTCGCCTCCCGGGTGCGGGTCGACCCGCGCGCGCATGCCGAGGTGCTCACCCCGCAGATCCTCGAATGCCTCACCGAGGCAGGTCGTTCCAGGACCGACATCGCCGCGCTCGTGGTCGGCGTCGGTCCTGGGCCGTTCACCGGCCTCCGAGTCGGCATGGCGACGGCGGCCGCATTCGGTGACGCGCTCGGCATTCCGGTATATGGCGTGTGCAGTCTCGACGCGATCGCCGCGGACGCGGCGATCGATCTCGCCCAGCGTCCCGAGGCGGCCGTGCTCCCGCCGACCAGCGAGCTGCTCGTGGTGACCGACGCCCGCCGACGCGAGGTGTACTGGGCGCGATATCGCGAGGGCGCCCGCGTGGCGGGGCCCGAGGTGTGCAAGCCCGCCGACCTCGACGCAGGGCAGGCCACGGCGATCGCCGGATCCGCGTCGCATGTCGATTTCTTCGATCTTCCCGTGCTTCCGGCCGAGACGCCCTCGCCCGTCGGGCTGGTGCGCGTCGCGGCGGCAGAGGTGCTCGCCCGTAGCGTGCCCGAACCTTTGGTCCCGCTGTATTTGCGCAGGCCGGACGCTGTCGAGAACGCCTACCGCACCCTCGACCGGATGGGAGCATGATGCTGGTGGGTTTCCGGATCGAGCCGATGGTGGCCGCGGACATAGAACGCTGTGTCGAACTGGAGCAGCTGCTGTTTCCCGAGGACGACCCATGGCACGCGATCGCGTTCCAGTCGGAGCTGGCCGGCGCGCACAACCGCTACATCACCGCTCGGGACGACGACGGGCGAATGGTCGGCTATGCGGGCATTGCCCTGCTGGGTGATGCCGAACACCCCGAGGCCGAGGTGCATACCATCGGTGTCGACCCCGGCTGGCATCGCGCGGGCATCGGCACGTTGCTGCTCGAGGCGCTGCTTGCCGAGGCGGGCAGCCGAGGCGGACCGGTGTTCCTCGAGGTTCGCACCGACAACGCGCCCGCGATCGCGCTGTATGCCAAGCACGGCTTCCACATCATCGGGTTGCGCAAGAACTACTACCACCCCAGCGGTGCGGACGCGTACACGATGCGCCGTCCTGCGCTCGCCGCCGAGGACCGGGAGTGGCGAGCGAGCAAGCCGGACGAGGTGCTCTCGTGATCATCATGGGGATCGAGAGTTCCTGCGACGAAACCGGCGTCGGCATCGTGCGAAGGAACCCTGACGGCACGTGCGAGCTGCTCGCGGACGAGGTCGCCTCCAGCGTCGACCAGCACGCGCGCTTCGGCGGCGTTGTACCCGAAATCGCCTCGCGCGCACATCTCGAGGCGATCGTGCCCGCCATGCGGCGCGCCCTGTCCACGGCGGGTATCGCGAAGCCGGACGCACTGTCCGTGACGATCGGGCCGGGTCTGGCCGGTGCGCTACTTGTTGGTGTCGCGGCGGCGAAAGCGTATGCGGCGGCGTGGGATGTGCCGTTCTACGCGCTCAACCACCTCGGTGGGCATGTCGCGGTAGACACCCTCGAACACGGTCCTATGCCGCCGTGCATCGCGCTGCTGGTGTCCGGCGGGCATACGCATTTGCTGCATGTCACGGACCTGGCCGAGCCGATCGTTGAGCTGGGCAGCACCGTCGACGACGCGGCGGGCGAGGCGTTCGACAAGGTGGCGCGCCTGCTCGGGCTCGGCTTCCCCGGCGGTCCCGCACTCGATGCCGCCGCGGCGACCGGTGATCCGCGCGCGATCATGTTCCCGCGCGGCATGACCGGACCGCGTGACCCGCGCTACGACTTTTCCTTCTCCGGTCTCAAGACCGCGGTCGCCCGCTACGTGGAGGCAGCTCAGCGCGACGGCATCGCCGCCGAGGATCTGCCGATCTCGGATATCGCGGCGTCGTTCCAGGAGTCGGTCGCGGACGTGCTCACTATGAAGGCCGTGCGTGCGGCTGAGGACGTCGGTGTCGGCACGCTGGTGCTCGGCGGCGGCGCGACGGCCAACTCGCGGATCCGCTCGATGGCCGAGGAGCGTTGCGCGGCGGCCGGTTTGACTCTTCGTGTGCCCAAGCCTCGGCTGTGCACGGACAACGGGGTGATGATCGCCGCGCTCGGCGCCCATGTGATCGCGGGCGGCGCGGAGCCGTCGCCGCTGTCGGTGGCCACCGATCCGGGCCTGCCGGTGTCGGTCAGTTCGGTCCGCTGACCTGTTCTCTGTTTGATTTGCAGCGTCTGGGTTTGTTTGGCGGCGCCTGCGGCACCGCGTGTTCGCGGCCCCCTTATGGCTCGCGTGCGAGCGACCGCCGCTGGCGACTTTGTCGCGAACGCGTCGGCCGCTCGGACGCGAGCCGGGCCGCGAACGGGGAATGCTCGGTCTCGCTGCGCTCGGAAATAGGAATAGGAGTGGGGCCGACGCAGTTGCGTGGCGAGGCGTCTGCGCTCTGTGTTCGTGGCCCCAATGAGAAGCGGGTCGGGCAGGTAAGGGAGACTCGCTGCCGGTAGTGGCCAGTGGGTGAGACTCCTCGGCCTTTTGGGTGCAAATGGTGCCCGCAAGACACTCGCACTCGACGGGGGTTGGGGGTACGTCGGCCCGCGCCGCGCCGGTGGTCGCCGCAATTGCCGGTCCAGGAGTAGGCCCGGATTCGTCGCCGCAACTGATATGGACTGTCGGTCGGGCTGGTTGAGCTGGCCCTGGTCGGCGTCAGGGTTCGCCGCCGACCCGAGTTCGCGCGTGATGGGAACGGGATATCCGGCTGTGCGGACGCCTGGGTCGAGGGCGGCTCGTGCCAGGTCCCTGGCTCGTGTCGGACGTGGTCGGTGCGGCTCTGCTACTGGCCGGAAGAACCTCCCTGCGCCGCACTCGGATGGCCGAACAGCGGGCCGAGCAGTTCGGGGAACGGAATCGGCGGAAGGTTCGGATCCGGACGCAGCGTGGGCTGCGTCGGTGCGGTCGCCTGCGTGGTGGACGGAATGCCGGTCGGGCTCGGCTGCCTGCTATCAGGGGTCGAAACGGCGCCGTCGCCGGGCCGGCTGGTGGTCTCCTGGTTTCGGCCGCCAGGGGCGGGGCCCGCTCCGTTCGGCGGCAGTATCGGCGGCGTCGGCAGCTGGGGGGCCGTACTCGTCGTTCCTGCGGGGGAGACCTCGTCGTCCGATGTGGGCGCGAATGTCTTCACGCCGTAGCCGATGATCAGGCCGACAACCACGATCGCGCCTGCCAGCGTGCCGATCACCTTGGCGAACGTCCCGGCGGGTGCATCGCTGCCGAGCGCGCTGGCCGGGAACACCGAGGGCTGCACCGAATCGGCCACCAGCGCCGCGCCTTTGGCGGTCACGGCCTCCGGATCGGGAACGGTGAACACCGGCATGTTCAGCGAGGCGTTAAGCGTGTCCAGCGCGGCGGGAATGTTGGCTCCGCCGCCGATCATCGCGACGGCCTGCGGGAACTTCGGCGCCCGCGCGCACACCGCCGCGACGAAGACGGCCATGTCGCGCAGTAGGTCGGCGATCAGCACCTCGAAGTCGGTCTTGGTCAGCTTCAGCGGACGTCCGGCGACGTGGTCGATGGTGACGGCGGGCGCGATCGACAGATGCTCCTTGGCCGCGCGGCCCCGGTTGGTCAGCATGCCGCGGTTCGGGCGGGTGCCGCGCCGGGCGAAGTGCTGGTCCACCAGATGGTGGTAGATGAGGTCGTCGATGGCTTTGCCGCTGATGGTCGCGGTGCGATCGGACCGGAGCATGGCGTCGTCGGCCAGGTCGGCAATGGTGACGGTGAGCCCGGACGCGCCGAGGTCGACGATGGCGACGGTGTCGTAGCGGTCGAGCAGGCCGGTGTGCCGCAGATAGGTCAGCGCTGCGGTCCCCTCCGGGATCAGCCGTAGCTCGCGTTGCTTACCGGTGGCCGAGCGGATGGCCTGGGCCTGCTCCCTGGTGCGGTAGGCGACGGCCACGCTGGTGGGCGGGCGGCTGGTGGCGGACGCGAGGTCGCGCTGCGTGCCCGCGCTGCGTGCCCCGAGCGGATGGATGACCTCGCGCGGAGGCTGGGTGGTTGGTAGCTGAGTGGTCATCAGCTCGATCGAGGACGCCACCAGGTCGCCGAGATCGGAATTGGCCGCGTCGGCGGAGACGACGCGGTAGTCGAAGCTCTGCGCGCCGTTCGGCGCGGTAGCGACCAGCGCCGAGCATACGACTTCGGCCCCGGCCGAAATGCCGAGGGATGTTCGCATGTTCACCTCCCTTCGAGCGGATGGTCGTGTTGTTGCCGACCATCTCGAATGAACTGCCGGACCGCCGTGTGGATGACGCACGACCCGAACCTGGGATCGGACAGGCCCCTTGTCCGGGTGGGTCTCGGGGACCGGCCATGAATCACGTCTGGCTTGCTCTCTGGTGACGCTGGTGGTGGAACGATTGTTCTGTGACGCTGCCTATTTCGATGACGCTGCGGTACCCTGCGTAGCCTCGGCGTTGCCGATGGATGACGCCGAGGCGGCCGGACAGCGACCGTCGTCAATAGTGTCACAATCCGTTATCCGAACGTTACAGATTTCCTGAACGGATAGGAAGCCCGGACCGTCATGGGCGAGCCGCCGGGAAACTTGGCACCGCCTGACCTTGAGCGCTGGCACTCTCATGTATAGAGTGCTAGTCGGCACTGTGTGTAAGTGCTTGTGCCAGCAGTTTGACTACTGAGCAGGGGTCCCGGCACCCGCGACGACGGGGCTATGCGCAGGGTCAGCATCGTGACCGAACCGACGAGTCCGGAACAACAGTTCCGGACGACCGAAATCCCCTGAAAGTGGAGGGCTCAACGTGGCGAGCGTGAACATCAAGCCGCTCGAGGACAAGATCCTCGTCCAGGCCAACGAGGCCGAGACGACGACGGCCTCCGGCCTGGTCATCCCCGACACGGCGAAGGAGAAGCCGCAGGAGGGCACCGTCATCGCCGTCGGCGAGGGACGCGTCACCGACAAGGGCGACCGCATCCCGGTCGATGTCAAGGAGGGTGACACCGTTATCTACAGCAAGTACGGCGGCACCGAGATCAAGTACCAGGGCGAGGAATACCTCATCCTGTCGGCCCGCGACGTGCTGGCCGTCGTCACCAAGTAGCCGATCAGGCACGTATGCGTTCCGCCCCGGTGTCTCTCTCGACCCGGGGCGGAGTGCGTTGGCTAGCGCCGTCGGCGTATTGCCTGGCGTGGTTTCGGTAACCACCCGCAGCGCCGTGAACCCGATACAGGAGCAAAACACATGGCAAAGCAGATCGAGTTCGACGAGAAGGCTCGTCGAGCTCTGGAACGCGGTGTCGACAAGCTCGCCGATGCCGTGAAGGTCACCCTCGGCCCGCGCGGACGCCACGTCGTGCTCGCGAAGGCCTTCGGCGGCCCGACCGTGACCAACGACGGCGTCACCATCGCGCGCGACATCGAGCTGGAGGATCCGTTCGAGAACCTCGGCGCACAGCTGGTCAAGAGCGTCGCCACCAAGACCAACGATGTCGCGGGCGACGGGACGACCACCGCCACCGTGCTGGCCCAGGCGCTGGTCCGCGCCGGGCTGAAGAATGTTGCGGCGGGCGCGAATCCGATCTCGATCGGCTCCGGCATCGCCAAGGCCGCCGACGCCGTCTCCGAGGCGCTGCTCGCGCAGGCCGCCCCGGTCTCGGGCGAGCAGGCGATCGCGCAGGTCGCAACAGTGTCCTCGCGCGACGAGGAGATCGGCGAGATGGTCGGCAAGGCGTTGACCACCGTCGGCAAGGACGGAGTCGTCACCGTCGAGGAGTCCTCTACGTTGCAGACCGAGTTGGTCGTCACCGAGGGCGTCCAGTTCGACAAGGGCTACCTCTCGCCCTACTTCGTCACCGACGCCGACAGCCAGCAGTCCGTCTTGGAGGACGCGTTCGTCCTGCTGCACCGCGAGAAGATCAGCTCGCTTCCGGACTTCCTCCCGCTGCTGGAGAAGATTGCCGAGAGCGGCAAGGCCGTCCTGATCATCGCCGAGGACGTCGAGGGCGAGGCGCTGTCCACCCTGGTGGTCAACGCGATCCGCAAGACGATCAAGGCGGTCGCGGTGAAGGCGCCGTTCTTCGGCGACCGCCGCAAGGCGTTCCTCGACGACCTCGCCGTGGTCACCGCGGGCACCGTGATCAACCCCGATCTCGGCATCTCACTGCGCGAGGCGGGCCTCGACGTACTGGGTAAGGCCCGTCGCGTGGTCGTCACCAAGGACGACACCACCATCATCGATGGTGCGGGCACCGCGGAGGACATCGCAGCGCGCAGCGCGCAACTGCGCGGCGAGATCGAGGCCACCGATTCCGACTGGGACCGGGAGAAGCTCGAGGAGCGGCTGGCCAAGCTGTCCGGCGGCGTCGCGGTGATCAAGGTCGGCGCGGCTACCGAGACCGCGCTCAAGGAGCGCAAGTACCGCGTCGAGGACGCGGTGAGCGCGGCCAAGGCCGCCGTCGAGGAGGGCATTGTGCCCGGTGGTGGCACCGCCTTGGTGCAGGCGAGCGCCAAGCTGGTCGAGCTGCGCGACTCGCTGTCGGGCGACGAGGCCGTCGGCGTCGAGGTGGTGCGCACCGCGCTGCGTGCGCCGCTGTACTGGATCGCCACCAACGCGGGCCTGGACGGGGCCGTGGTGGTCAGCAGGGTAGCCGAGGGCAAAGAGGGCTTCAACGCCGCCACACTCAGCTACGGTGACCTGCTCACCGACGGCGTCGTCGACCCGGTGAAGGTAACCCGTTCGGCCGTCGTGAACGCGGCGTCGGTCGCCAGGATGGTGCTCACCACCGAGAGCGCTGTGGTCGACAAGCCTGCCGAGGAGCAGCACGATCACAGTCATCACGGACACGCGCACTGACTACGTCGCCGCTCGGATAACGCAGGACGACAAGGCCCTCGGACCGTATCTCGGTCCGGGGGCCCTCGTCTGTGCACGCGACAACCCGAGTCGCGACCTCGACCTGTGACTCGGTGAGTACCGGGCATTCCGAAGCTCGACACACTGTCGACCGCGGGCCGGAACAAGGGCCGCGGGACCGTCCTACTGCTACGGTTCTGGACGCGCGGAGCGGGAAAGTCGTGGCGGGGAGCCGGATTCAGCTGGCGACCGGTGGCTGTTCCGCGGCGACGGCCGCGAGTAAGCGAGCGCGCAGCGAGGGCGACGGCGTGGCCGCCGTTGCTGCGGCGAGAAGCGAAAGAGCTTCCCTCGTATCTCGTACTTCCTGGCTGAACGCCGCGCGTAGCACGGGGTCTTCGCTGTCGAGCAGTTCCTGCACATCATGATGGTCTTCGTCGTCGATCGATCCGAGCGCGACGGTGTGCGCGAGATCGATCTGGTGTTCGTTCATCTCACGTCACCCCCAAACTTCTTTTCAGTCGTGTCAATCCATCCCGAATACGGGACTTAACGGTCGGTAACCCTATACCGAGGTAGAGCGCTACCTCCGCATAGGTCCGCCCGCCGTAGTAGGCGAGCGAGATGGCTTCCCGCTGGGTCTCCGTCAGTGTGGCGAGACCCCCCAGGACGGCCTGTTGTTCGAGCCTACGCTCGACCTCTTCGGTGACCTCGTCGAATTCGTTGCCGAGAACGCGTATCCCGTAGGCGACTTCACGCTGGGTGTGGGCCTGCTCGGCGCGGACCCGGTCGACGGCGCGTCGGTGCGCGAGAGTCATCAACCACGTCACTGCCGAGCCCTTCGCCGGGTCGAAACTCGCTGCCATCCGCCAAATCTGTAGATAGACCTCCTGGGTGGTCTCCTCCGCATATCCGGGATCGTGCAGAACCCGCAACACGAGACCGAAGACGCGCGCGCACGTCCGGTCGTACAGCTCGGCGAATGCTTCATGGTCGGACTGGCCGCATCGATGCAAAAGTGCGGCGAGCTCGATACTTTCGGCTGCGCGTGCCGTAACCGCAGAATCCACCGTGGGTGGGAAGGCTTCTCTTCGGAACGAGTCGCCCTCTGCGGCTGGCGGCCGCGTTGTCACAACGCTCCATTCTGTGTCATCGATCACTACCGTAGCCTGTCGCTATGACCTCCCTTCCGGTGGGGTGCCGACAAACCGGCTGTAGGCCAGCGGCTTTGCGAAAAGCGCCGACACGCAGGACGGCTCAGCAGCGGACAGGCCGTAACGCGCCGCGCGATGTCGCAAAACGCCGGACCGGCAGCTACACGCTGCGGCGGCCGGCGGATCGGTGGTGACCGATCGGAGCCCACGCGCCGATCCTCGGTGCGGAACCGATCACCGTGTTGCCGTGACCGGCTCGGCCGAGGCTAATTGCAGTGGCCCGTTGTTTGCTAGGCATTCGGCGCCCAGCGGCGTGTGGATGGGAAGAAATTCGTCTATACGGCCATGCGGCGGCGGTTGCGCCGCGCGTGCATCTCGCGTTCGGTCTCCGACATGCCGCCCCAGATGCCATAGGGCTCGCTGACTTTCAGTGCGTGACTGCGGCACTGCGTGAGCACCGGGCAGCTTCGGCAAATCTCCTTGGCGCGCATCTCGCGCGCAGTGCGTGCTCTGCCTCGCTCGCCGTCGGGATGGAAGAACACCGCGGAGTCCTGCCCGCGGCAGGACCCTCGCATCTGCCAATCCCAGACATCGGCGTTCGGTCCGGGGAGATGGGTCGGCATGGGCATGGTGAACTCCTCGTAGTGCGAGCTCGTCAGCATTGTCGAGCAGTTGTTCTGCAACAGTTGTAGGCCACGGCGCCGGGTCGGCGAGGGTGTGCCCTTGGGCTCGCCCTTCGCGGTCGCTGCAATTTCGCGCGGCGCCGTCCGTGGCGATGAGTTACGTTAGGTCCAGCCGCGAAATTCCGTCAATAGTTCGACGCAACCGTTCTCCGAATTCTAGGCTGGGAAATTTAACCTGAGAGCTATTTACTTTTCGCGTCGGTTCCGGCCATACTGTTCGGTTGGCTAGCGGATCGTGGTTCCGCCCTGCGTGGGTGGATTCACTATTTGTGCAGGTAGAAGCATGTTTTGGGCCGGGGCGTTTAGTGCCCCCGGTTTGCGGGCAGGTAGGGGTGGTCGCCGGCGGCGTTCGCGGTGTGCAGATCCGAGATGGCGGAAACGGGACGCGCAGGTTAATTACTCGAAACGCTGGTGAATTCCGATGCCGCAGCTCGGAGATTGCCGGAACGAGATTTACCTGATGGAAACATCGGTCGACGGCGAAAATGCTGAGAAGTTGCCGGTGTGCCGCGGCCTCCTTTCTGCGGGCCGGGCCCGCGCGAACCACAGGATAGAGTGCGCCCGTGTTCGTGCCCGCTCCGCTCGGAGATCCTCACCTCGCGGTCCTCGCCGAGGCTGCATTCGGCACCGACCCCGGTCGCGCCGGTGCCGAGTTGCCACCCGCTTCGGACGCTCTCGGCTCCTGGTATCGCGCGGTGGTACTCGGCGGCCAGGGGCATTACGCCGCGGCTCGGGTCGAACTGCGAAAGGTATGCAACCACAGCGCCGACCCGATACTCCTCTCACTGGCGGGAAGTACCGAGGGCTCATTGTTGCGCCAGCTCGGCTGGCATGCGCGCGCCGCGGCATTCGACGGACGGGCCGCCGCCCTGATCCTCGCGACCGACGCCGCCGCAACCGAGACGGCTCGGGAACGGTCCGACGACTACCGCCCCGACTGCGCCGACCGCGCCGACGCCCTCTGTGACGCGCTGACCGGACTTGCCGCCGACGCGCTCGGCACCGGGCGGCTCGCGCTGGCCGACCGGCTTCTGCGGCGCAGTCGAGCGGCTGTAGCGCCGGCAGAGGCGGGCTGGCGCTCCGCGCTCAGGTGGCACTGGGTCTCCGCGGAAAACGCGCTGCTCGCAAGCAATTCGGGAGCCGCGGCCCGGCACGCCGAGGCCGCGATGGGGTTGGCCGAAAGCGCCCCATCGGTGCGACACCGGATCAAATCCCGCCTACTGCTCGCCGCGGCCGCTGCGGCGGGGGGTGAGCACGACCGGTCCAGGGCGCTTGCCGAAGAAGTCGCCGAGCAGTGTCGCGAGCACGGGCTGACACCACTGCGGTGGGCGAGCGCCATGCTGCGCGCCGGGCTGGGGGTCGAGGGTGCCGCGGCGGAAGCGGCCGCGTGCGCCGCGACCATCGCCCGCCGGGGCGGGGCATTCCGTCCCATGGGTGGTCGGTAGGTGATCGCGGAGATGACCGTGTTGCCGGGTTCCCCGCAACGGGTCGCTATTGTTAGATCCGTTCCGCCGCTTCGGTGGAAGCACTGGTCGTCACCGGACGGTGCCACTTGTAACGCCAGGAATATCTCTGACGATGACGCACATGGGCGAAGAGTTGGACCTCGCCGTCGCTGCCGCTGCGCAGGGCGACAGATCCGCTTTAGCTCAGGTACTCGAGATGGTCCGCCCGCTGGTGGTGCGCTACTGCCGCGCGCGGATCGGAGCCGCGGAGCGTGGGCAGCTCTCCGCGGACGACGTTGCGCAGGAGGTTTGCCTGGCTGTAATGACCGCCTTGCCCAGGTATCAGGACCAGGGCAGGCCCTTTATGGCCTTCGTTTACGGAATCGCTTCGCACAAGGTCGCCGACGCGCATCGCAACGCCGCCCGTAACAAGGCGGAGGCGATGGCCGAAGTACCAGATGTCATATCCACCGACCAGGGACCGGAACAACGAGCTCTCGAGTCCGAGACGAGCAGGCAGATGAACCGTCTGCTCGCAACGCTTCCTGAGAAGCATCGAGAGATCTTGATCCTGCGCTTGGTCATGGGTTTGTCGGCAGAAGAAACCGCAGTCGCCGTGGGCAGTACGGCGGGTGCGATACGGGTGGCCCAACACCGGGCACTCGCGAAACTCAAGTCACAAGTGGCGAGGGCAGGTGAAATGTATGGCTAGGGATGGCGAGCGCGGTCGGGGCGACTGGAAGGCGCGGCTTGGATCGCGAAACAGCGGTCCCTACGCCGAGGCGTCCGGTGATACCGGCCCGGTCGACATCGCAGCGGTACGCCGTGACGATGCTCTGATCGATGCCATCGCCAGCGATGGTCCGGTGGGTACCGACAGCGCCGAGGAGTATCAGCTCGCGACGCTGCTCGCGGATTGGCGGGCGGAGCTGATCGCCCCGCCGATGCCCGCGGAGCCGGACCTGGATGCGATCGTGGCCGCGGTCAATCAGGAGATCGGCGCGCGTCAGGTCCGCATCGGCGCGCACAGCGGAGGGCGGCTACGGCTACTTCGTCCGATCGCCGGAACCGCGGCGGCACTGGCCTTGGTCATCGGCGGTATGACGGCGTTCTCGTACAACGCCGAGCCAGGCGATCCGCTGTGGCGGGTCAAGGAGGTCGTGTTCAGCGAACAGGCCCAGACTACCGTCGTGCAGCGTGCCGACAACGATTTGACCGCGGCGTCGACGCTGGTCGCCCAGGACCCGGTGCAGGCGAAGACGCGTCTGGAGCGGGCCAAGGAGAATGCCGCGCAGATCAACGATCCGCAGAAGCGCAACGAGCTGATGACCGAGTGGGACCGTTTGCTCATCGAACTGCGCAAGGTATCGCCGGAGCTGGCCGACCAACTCGACACGACGGTGCCGAAGCCCAGTGAACCGAGGCCGACCTCCGATACCCACGCGACCTCGAGGCCGAAGCCGACCAGCGCAAGCACCGCGCCGACGATCCTGCAGCAGCCGGTCGAGCCGTCCGGAAAGCCCTCGGAACCGTCCGGAAAGCCCTCGGACTCCACCGGTGCGACCACGCCGAACGGCGGCAAGCCGACAACCACGTCGCCGCCGGTGGCGACCACGCCGCAGCAGCCCCCCGTCGAACCCACAACGCAGGTGCAGACGCCTCCGACTGCGCCCGACGCCGGGGGCAAGCCGACGGTTGCCGAGCCCACCGGCGATACCGGGCCGCCGGCAGTGCCGCCGCCGCAGCAGCCGGTCACACGGGTGCCGACTCAGATCCGACCGACCCAGGACTTCCAGCCGCCGACCATCGTCATACCGAGCCTGCCGGGTGGCCCGGGATCATCCCTGCCCGGTCGCTGACAAGAACCTCGAAACAAGACATAACCGATCGCCCCTCTGGCGGTCGGTTTTCTGTCTGTCCTGCGCTGCAGCCGTGATTTGTGTGCGTCGAAGATCACGGCGGCGTGCGTCGAGTTACGCGAGCCTCGAACGGATCGCGCAGAAACCAGCAGGACTCGCTCAGCTATCGAATCCGTCGAACCCGTCGCCGTGGAATGCCTCGTTCATCGAGGCGTCCGCGTAGCCCCGGCAGTAGTCCCAGGTGACGTACGCTTCCGGCGTCGGATCGTAGGCGGGCTCGTGCGGGCGGACCGTGCCGTCGACCAGCAGTTGAAGCAGGTTGGCCCGCAGCATGTCCCAGTCGTGGTAGTGGTCCTGCCTACAGTCTTCGCAGCTGACCACGAGTCCGCGGATGCCACGGTGGGCCAGCAGTGCCTCGTACACCGCCAAGTCGGCGAGATCCTCCTCGACCGCAAGGCGCTCGTGGGGATCCAGCGGCTCGCCGGGCTCGATGGCGTCGAGCGCGGCGGACGGGTCGGAGGGGTCTCCGGCGAACGGATCCGGCGGCAAGCCAGGTGGTAGATGGTCACGCACATCCCCACGGTACGCAGAACAGGGTGGTCTGCGCCAGCTATGCGGCGTGCAAGTTTCGGCGGCGGGCTCACTTCCGCGAGTGAGCGCAGCGAGTGAACCATAGGTGCGGGCGCCCTCGCGAACGACGAAGCCGAGTGTCAGCGAGGCGCCGTCGGGGGCGACTACGCGGGACAGATACCATGGGTGGCAGGCGACGGCGGTCCCGAACACCATTTCCGCCGACCGCCACCGTCCATTCCATCAGCCGCCACGACGCCGGTTCGTCCGGCATCAGTCGCTAATCGACGTCCAGGAGGGGTCGATCCGAATGAGTAATCCCGTACCGGGCGAACGAATCGCAGTCCGCCCTCCTACGGGTGGCGACGATCCGAACAAGATCGCCATGCTCGGCCTCACATTCGACGATGTGCTGTTGCTGCCTGCCGCCTCGGATCTCATCCCGAGCTCTGTGGAAACATCAAGCCGGCTGACCAGGGAGATCCGCCTGCGCACCCCGCTGGTCAGCTCGGCCATGGACACCGTGACCGAGGCCAGGATGGCCATCTCCATGGCTCGCGCAGGCGGCATGGGCGTATTGCATCGCAACCTTTCGGCATCCGATCAGGCCGCTCAGGTGGAGACGGTCAAGCGGTCCGAGGCCGGCATGGTGACCGACCCGGTCACCTGCCGTCCGACCGACACCCTTGCCGAGGTCGACGCGATGTGTGCCAGGTTCCGTATCTCCGGCCTTCCGGTGGTGGACGAGACCGGTGCGCTTGTGGGCATTATCACCAACCGCGACATGCGTTTCGAGGTGGATCAGAATCGCCGGGTCGCCGATGTGATGACCAAGGCGCCGCTGATCACCGCGCAGGAGGGCGTGACCGCGGAGGCCGCRCTCGGCCTACTGCGCCGCCACAAGGTGGAGAAGCTGCCGATCGTCGACGGGAACGGACGGCTGCGCGGTCTCATCACCGTCAAGGACTTCGTCAAGACCGATCAGTACCCGAACGCCACCAAGGACCGCGACGGCCGCCTACTGGTCGGCGCCGCGGTCGGTGTCGGCGAGGACGCGTGGTCGCGCGCCATGACGCTGGCCGACGCCGGCGTCGACGTGCTCGTGGTGGACACCGCGCACGGTCATCAGGTGCAGGTGCTGCAGATGGTCGCCAAGGTGAAGGCCGAGGTCGGCGACCGGATCCAGGTCGTCGGCGGCAACGTGGCCACCCGCGAGGGCGCGGCCGCCCTGGTCGAGGCGGGCGCGGACGCGGTGAAGGTAGGTGTCGGTCCCGGCTCCATCTGCACCACCCGCGTGGTCGCAGGCGTCGGTGCGCCGCAGATCACCGCGATCATGGAGGCGGTCGCCGCGTGTAAGCCCGCCGGTGTCCCGGTGATCGCCGACGGCGGCATCCAGTTCTCCGGCGACATCGCCAAGGCCATCGCCGCGGGCGCGTCCACCGTGATGCTCGGCTCGCTGCTCGCGGGCACCGCCGAATCGCCGGGCGAGCTGATCCTGGTCGGTGGCAAGCAGTTCAAGAGCTACCGCGGTATGGGCTCGCTCGGCGCGATGCAGGGACGTGGGCAGGCCAAATCGTTCTCCAAGGACCGCTACTTCCAGGACGATGTGCTGGCCGAGGACAAGCTGGTGCCCGAGGGTATCGAGGGCAGGGTGCCGTTCCGTGGTCCGGTCAACCAGGTCATCCACCAGCTTGTCGGCGGCCTGCGCGCGGCCATGGGTTACACCGGTTCGCAGTCGATCGCGCACCTGCAGGAGGCGCAGTTCGTGCAGATCACCGCGGCCGGTCTCAAGGAGAGCCACCCGCACGACATCACGATGACCGTCGAGGCCCCTAACTACACCGGCCGCGGCTAGCCAGCTACGTTCATGTACAGGACCGATCGGTCCGTGCATGATTGTTGATGCTCACCGGCTGTGGTAGTAAGCCAGCTGTGCGGCAGCCGCCCAATCGGCCTGTCCACCGGCAACGAGTTGAGGCGCGAGTCTTACGAGCGCTGTTCGCGGCCCAGCTCGCTTCCGAGTGACCGAAGCGCATGCGCTGAAGGCGCGAGTCTCGGTCGCTCGGAAGCGAGCCATAAAAGGGCCGTGAACACGCCGCGGCGAAGCTGCGGCCGAACAGACACAGCCGCGAACACGCCGCGGCGGAGCCGCGGCCGATATTAAGGAGATTTCGCGTGCGCGACATGGTGGAGATCGGCATGGGCCGGACCGCTCGGCGTACCTACGAGTTGGACGATGTCGACATCGTCCCCTCGCGTCGGACCCGCTCGTCGAAGCAGGTGTCGCTGTCGTGGCAGTTGGACGCGTACCGGTTCGAGATCCCGTGCCTCGCGCATCCGACCGACGCGCTGGTGTCGCCGGAGTTCGCCATCGAGCTCGGCCGCCTCGGCGGTCTCGGTGTGATCAACGGGGAGGGCCTGTGGGCGCGGCACGCGGACGTCTCCGCGAAGATCGACCAGCTGGTCGAGCTCGTCGGTAAGGGCGGCTATGAACGGGCCGTGTCGCTGCTGCAGGAATTGCATGCCGCGCCGATGCAGCCGGATCTGCTCGCCTCGGCGGTTGCGCAGGTCCGTACGGCCGGTGTCACCGTCGCGGTGCGGGTGAGCCCGCAGAACGCGCGCACACTCACTCCCGCGCTGCTGCAGGCGGGCATCGACCTGCTCGTGGTGCACGGCACGATCATCTCCGCCGAACACGTCAGCGACGGCGAGCCGCTGAATCTCAAGACCTTCATCGCCGAACTGGATGTGCCGGTGGTTGCGGGCGGTGTGAGCGATCACCGCACCGCGCTGCACCTGATGCGCACCGGCGCGGCGGGTGTGATCGTCGGCTATGGCTCCTACCCCGGCGCGACCACCACCGGCGAGGTGCTCGGCATCGGGGTGCCTATGGCCACCGCGATCGCGGACGCCGCCGCCGCGCGGCGCGACTACCTGGACGAGACCGGCGGCCGCTACGTGCACGTCATCGCGGACGGTGACATCGCCACCTCGGGCCAGCTGGCGAAGGCGATCGCGTGCGGAGCCGACGCCGCTGTGCTCGGCGTGCCGCTGGCCGTATCCGCGGAGGCGCCGGGCCGCGGCTGGTACTGGCCGTCGGCCGCCGCGCACCCGTCGGTGCCGCGGGGTTCGCTGCTGCACGTGGACGACCCGTGGGATCTCGGTGGCGAGGATGGCGCTTCCGTGCGCCCGAGCCTGGAGCGGGTGCTCTACGGTCCGTCGGACGAACCGTTCGGGTCGCTGAATCTCGTTGGCGGTCTGCGGCGTTCGATGGCCAAGGCCGGATACTCGGATCTGAAGGAGTTCCAGAAGGTCGGGCTGAGCGTTCGCGCCTGAGGGGATGGAGCATGCTCAACGACTGTCTGCGGTGAGCGAAAAATGCGGCGCGCCTTTGCTACCTGCCTGCCTACGCTGCCTACCTGCCACTTGGCAGACAGTGGAGGTGCGAGTCTTACGAGTGCCGTTCGCGGCCCGGCTCGCGTTTGAGCGGGCGAAGCGCATGCGCCGAAGGCGCCAGTCTCGCCCGCTCAAACACGAGCCAGTAGGGGGCCGCGAACACGCGGCGCCGCAGGCGCTGCAAATCAACACGATGTCGTCCTGGCCCGCAGGAACTGCCGGATCGCATGGTTCACCGGCTCCGGGTGGGTCATTGTCACTGCAAGTCGCGCATTGGCGATTTCGACGAACGTGGCGCCGGAGAGCCCGCGGGCCAGCTGCTGGGCGCGCTCGCGGGCGATGCCGCTGTCGGTGGCGTGAATCACCAGGGCAGGGCAGATGATTTCGTCGAGCCGCTTCAGCACGGAATCCCGGCTGAGCAAACATCCTGCCGCGACCTCGATCCCGCGCCGGTCGCGCACCAGCCAGCGTTTGGTCCAGATCGAGCGGTACCAGTCGTCGTCGCCGATCAGCCAGGAGGCCAGTTGGTGCACGGCCCGCTCGCGGGAACCGTCGTCGTACCACTCGGCCAGGAACTTCTGGGTGGCGGCGGACTGTTCGGGAGTAGGGCCGTATGCGTCGGTGCTGATCAGAATCAGTGCGGAGACGCGTTCGGGCGCGATCAGCGCGGTGCGCAACGCCGTGCAGCCGCCCTGTGCGGTTCCCCCGACTACAGCCCGTTCCGCGCCGAGGTGATCGAGCACCGTCAGCGCGTCGCGCGCAGCGGTCCAGTAAGTGAACGGCAGACCTTCGTCCCTGGTGCGGCCGTGGCCGCGCGCGTCCCAGGAGACGATCCGGAATTCCGGTGCCAGCGCGGCCATCTGAGCGGCGAACATGGTGCGGTCCATGAAGAACTCGTGCGCTAGCAGCACCACCGGGCCGCTGCCGCCGCTGTCCTCGTAATGGATATCGGCATCGATCGCGCGGGCGAATGGCACGTGCTCGAGGATAACCAGCGGTACGCGGTACGCGGGGGGATTTGGGCGGTCGGTCCGCCGTTCGCGCTGCCGCTGTGCCGATGATTCGCTCGATCGGCCCGCTCACTAAACTGTGCTGGTGGCAGAATCCCAGAGACCGGTCCTCGTCGTCGACTTCGGAGCACAATACGCCCAGCTGATCGCACGGCGGGTCCGCGAATCGAGCGTGTTCTCCGAGGTGATTCCGCATACCACGACGGTGGAGGAGATCGCGGAGAAGCAGCCACTCGCTGTGATCCTGTCCGGCGGCCCGGCCAGCGTATACGCCGAGGGCGCGCCGAAGCTGGATGCGCGGCTGTTCGATCTCGGTCTGCCGGTCTTCGGCATCTGCTATGGCTTTCAGGCGATGGCGCAGGCCCTGGGCGGCACGGTCGCGCACACTGGCACCAGAGAGTACGGCCGCACCGAGCTCAACACCGATGGTGGTTTGCTGCACGGCGGCCTGCCCACCATCCAACCGGTATGGATGAGCCACGGCGACGCGGTCACCGACGCGCCGGAGGGCTTCGAGGTCACCGGCACCACCGCAGGCGCCCCGGTCGCCGCGTTCGAGGACCGCGCCCGCCGCCTCGCCGGTGTGCAGTACCACCCCGAGGTGTTGCACTCGCCGCACGGACAGCAGATCCTCAGCCGCTTCCTACACGAGCTCGCGGGCATTCCGGCCACCTGGACCCCCGCCAATATCGCCGACGCGCTGGTCACCTCGGTGCGCGAGCAGGTCGGTGCCGGGCACGCGATCTGTGGACTGTCCGGCGGTGTGGACAGCGCGGTCGCCGCGGCGCTGGTGCAGCGCGCCATCGGCGATCGACTGACCTGTGTGTTCGTCGACCACGGCCTGCTGCGGGCGGGCGAGCGCGAGCAGGTGCAGCAGGACTTCGTCGCCGCGACCGGCGCCAAGCTGGTGACCGTGGACGCGGTCGACAAATTCCTCGGTGAACTGAAGGGCGTCACCGATCCCGAGGAGAAGCGCAAGATCATCGGACGGGAGTTCATCCGCTCCTTTGAGGACGCTGTGGGCGATGTGGTGCTCGAACAGGGCACCGACCATGCGACGCCGAAGGTCGAGTTCCTGGTGCAGGGCACGCTGTATCCGGACGTCGTGGAGTCCGGCGGCGGCAGCGGTACCGCGAACATCAAGAGCCACCACAATGTCGGCGGTCTACCGGACGATCTGGAGTTCGAGCTCATCGAGCCGCTGCGGCTGCTGTTCAAGGACGAGGTCCGTGCGGTGGGCCGCGAACTCGGGCTGCCGGAGGAAATCGTTGCCCGCCAACCGTTCCCCGGTCCCGGTCTCGCCATCCGAATCGTCGGTGAGGTCACCGCGGATCGCCTGGACATACTGCGCCAGGCCGACGCGATCGCCCGCGAGGAGCTGACCGCGGCCGGTCTCGACCGTCAGATCTGGCAGTGCCCTGTGGTGCTGCTCGCGGATGTCCGCAGCGTCGGCGTGCAGGGCGACGGCCGAACCTACGGCCACCCCATCGTGCTGCGCCCGGTCTCCAGTGAAGACGCGATGACCGCCGACTGGACTCGCCTCCCATACGACGTCCTGGAACGTATCTCCACCCGGATCACCAACGAGGTCCCGGAAATCAACCGCGTGGTCCTCGACGTGACCAGCAAGCCGCCGGGCACCATCGAGTGGGAGTGAGCTGTGTTTGATTTGCAGCGCCTGCGGCGCTGCGTGTTCGCGGCCCCTTGATGGCTCGCGTCCGAGCGGCCGACGCTGGCGACTTCGTCGCGGACGCGTCGGCCGCTCGGACCCGGCGTGTGCTCAGGGCTTTTTTCGTGGGGAGATGACCAGCATGATGCCGATGATGATCGCGGCGAGCACCACGATCCAGCCGATGGGGATCATGCTGGCCGCGGGCCAGGACGCGGGGCCGACGAACACCCACATGCTCACCGCGAGGGCCAGCAGCCCGACGATGAGCAGCGAGGCGGACGGGCCGCGCGGACGCTCGGTGGTCGACTCGGCGTTCTCGGTCTCAACCACGCTGCACCTCCACGCTTCCGGCACGGACATCGACATTCAGGTCCAGCACCGGCGCACCAGGGGTGTTCGGGCCGCTGATGCCGTTGACGCACTGCGCTTGACCCATGGTCGCCGTGCAGTTGCTGCGTACCGTCATCCCTGAGGGCACCAGCACGTGGGCGTCGCCCATCTGGACGTCGACGTCCACGGTGCGGTTCTCGGTCAGGTTCAGCGCACGCAGGTCGAGTGTGCCGGAGCCCATGGTCACCTTGTAGTTCGACGCAAGGTCGGTGACCGAGGCCGGCGCCCAGGTGTGCTCACCCATCGCGCCGCGGTCGAACTCGACCGGGCCGATCGCGGAGGCGAGCAGTACGAACCCGGCGAGCGGGGCGGTGAGCACCAGCAGGCCGTAGCCGCGGCGCAGGAACGCGCCGAGCACCAGGCCGAGACCGATCACCGCGAGCGCCGCCGCTCCGATCCGGCCCGGTGTCATCCATTCCACGCCCGCGGCGGCCGCCGCGCCCGCGCCGGCCGCCGCGAGGATGGCCAGGCCGATCACCACCGGGGTCAACCGGGAGCGGGGACGCTTCGGTGCCGGGGCGACGAGGGTGTGGGCGGCTGGGGGTTCCGGGAGGTCCCAGGCGAGCGGCGCTACGCCGAGGGGGTCCCAGGAGGGTGGGGTCGGGCTGCCGATGAATGCGGAGCCTGCGACCGCTGCGGGGCCGTTCGTGCTCCGGACGGGGACGGGTTTGTCGCCGGCAGCCGGGGTGCCCCCGGCCTCTTTTTCGAGCGAAAGAGAGCCGGTCGTCGGTGACGATGCGGCTGTCGGGCTGCGGCGCTCGGCTTCGGTAGCTATCGAGGCCGTGCGTGCTGCCGGCTTGTCGAGCAGCACGGTTTCGGCGTCACCGCGCGCTTCCGCATGTGTTCCGGATGCGTCCTCGGTATCGCGTTTGTCCAGTAGCGAAATCTCGGCGTCGCCGCCGGGAGATTGGGCTTCGGGCGCCGGCGCCTCTGGGATGTATGAATCCGGCAGCTTCGTGTAGGGCGTGTAAACGCTGGTCGGCGGCGTGGCACCGACGGTCCTGGGCGATCTCGGAGGGAAGGCGGCGCCGGGGTAGCCGGTGGCGTTGATCCCGCCATCCGAGGCGAACTCTTCGAACACGGTCGTCGTACCCGGCGGCGGCTCAGGGGTGCGCATATGCAGCATCCACCAGCCTGCCAGCATCAACGCGAGGCTGATCAGGCCGGATCCGCCTAGACCCACCCCGACCGGGCCCATCGTGCTGACCGCGATGGCCAGCGCCACGATCAACACGATGGTCTTGGTCTGGGAGTGCGAGCTGTGCCCCTTGCCGAGCAGCGACTCGGCCGCCGACGCCTGGTAGCCCGACTCGCTCAGCAGCAGCCAGGCCAGCAGGTAGAGCACGATGCCCGCGCCGCCGAAGATCGTCGACACCACGAAAGAGACCCGGACCAGCACCGGGTCCACGTCATAGCGCTGACCGAACCCCGCCGCGACGCCCGCGATCGGGCCCTGCCGCGGCAACCGCACGGGCCGCGTGTGCCATATCTGCTGGAGCTGATCGCCGAAGCTCGTTTTCGTCATGTTTCTCATGGTGGGCCCGATTCGCGCACCGGCACATCGGGGGGAACCCTGAAAAATCTCCGGATAGCTTTGGACCATCAACTGAACACGCAACTGTTCGGCTACAACATGATCGGAGTATCGAACCCCGCGCGGCCGGAGCGCTATGCGTACTCCGGCACTGATCGGCGTGGGTGTTATGGCGGGATCAGGGTGATTCCCGATGCCGGCGGTTGGATGCTCGTGCCAGTATCGAAGGCATGTACCCGTCTGTTCCCGCGTACGACATTCGGGGGTTCGACGCCGCGCGCGTGCTCAACCCCGCGCCCGCGCTGGTCCCAGGGCAGGAGCCGCCGGTGCCGATGGTGCGCCGGTCGGGTGGCCGGATCGTCGGCGGGGTGGCAGGCGGTATCGCTGATCATCTCGGTGTCGATGTGTTCAAGGTGCGGATGGCGTTCGTGCTGCTTTCCGCGCTGGCGGGGGCGGGCATCGCCGCGTACGGGCTGCTGTGGATCTTCACGCCGGGTGGCTCGGATCTGGTGAAGCCCTCCGGCACGGAGCGGCGTCAGGCCATCGGGCTCGCCATGCTCGGGTTCGGTCTCGCGGTCGCCGTGTCCTGGGTGTTCAGCGGGACGGCGGCGAAGGTGATCGCGCCGGTGATCGTGGTCGCGATCGGCGCGGCGCTGGTGTGGCGGGAATACGACGTCGACGGGCCGCGCTCGTTGCTCGGTCTTCCTGCGCGCCCTTCGGTGGTGACCTGGTCACGCATCGTCGCCGGCGCGACGCTGGTGGTGGTCGGTCTTGGTGTGGTAGTGCTGGCCAGGATCGATCTGAGTTCGCTCGGGTCCGCGCTGATCGCGGTGGCGGTCACGCTGGTCGGCGCCGGACTGCTGACCGTCCCGCTGTGGCTGCGCATGATGCGTGCGCTGAACGCCGAGCGCGCCGCCCGCATCCGCAACGAGGAACGCGAGGAGATCGCTTCCCATCTGCACGATTCGGTCTTGCAAACCCTCGCTCTCATCCAGCGGCAGGCCGACGACTCGCACGAGGTGGTGCGGCTGGCCCGCAGCCAGGAGCGGGAACTACGCAAGTGGCTGTTCGAGGACTCCGCTCCGGCCCAGTCGAGCCTGGCGGCCGCCCTGCGCACCATCGCGGGCGAGGTGGAGGACCAGCACGGTGTGAAGGTAGCGCCGGTCACCGTGGGAGACGTCTCGATGGACACCGACGGCAGTGGGTCCGGCCTCCCGAAGGAGCACTTCACCGCGCTGCTCGGCGCGAGCAGGGAGGCGCTGGTCAACGCTGCGAAACACGCGGGCGTCCCGGAAATCGACCTGTTCGCCGAGACCGAACCCCACCAGGTGAGCATCTTCGTTCGTGACCGCGGCGCCGGATTCGACCTCACGTCCGTGCCCCAGGACCGCCAGGGCCTGGCCAGATCCGTCCGCGGCCGAATCGAGCGCCGCGGCGGCCAGGTGGAAATCTTGTCGACACCGGGCCGTGGCACCGAGGTTCGCATCATCATGCCGCGCAGCGATTCCGACGGTCAGGATGGCGAACCGAATGCCACCGCCGTATCCCAGGATTCTCCGGTGTCCGCCACGGCGATGCCAGGACAACCGGTGCGCCCGCAAGGTGACGAGGTCCCGCGGACAGCTAAGGTGGCAAGGCAAACCGGACAAGTGATTTCGCGCGGGCATGGGTAACTCGCCGGGTACATCCAGAACACGGGTGGTACCCAACGCAGGACCTGAACGCAAATCCCGCGTCACCCAACTGGTACGGCCAAAAGACGCGGAGAGGCGGGAGAGTGTGCGGGTCTTTCTCGTTGATGATCACGCCGTATTCCGGTCGGGTGTGCGGGCGGAGCTGAGCCGGGAAACCGACATGGAGGTGGTCGGCGAGGCCGGCGGGGTGGCCGACGCGGTCGTGGGGATCGACGCGACGCGCCCGGATGTCGTCCTGCTCGACGTGCACATGCCCGACGGCGGTGGGGTCGCGGTGCTGTCGGGCATCGAGCCGGGGCCGGTGTGCCTGGCGCTGAGCGTGTCCGACGCCGCCGAGGATGTGATCGCGGTGATCCGAGCCGGAGCCAGAGGGTATGTGACCAAGACGATTTCGGGATCCGAACTGGCGGACGGCATTCGCCGGGTGGCAGGCGGCGACGCGGTCTTCAGTCCTCGGCTGGCCGGCTTCGTGCTCGACTCGTTCACCGGAAAGTCCCTGGCCCCCGAGCCACCGCTCGACCCCGAACTGGACTCCTTGACGCCTCGTGAACTGGAAGTCCTGCGTCTGCTTGCCCGCGGCTACACCTATCGTGAAATCGCCGAATCGCTTTTCATATCAGTCAAAACCGTGGAGACCCACGCCTCTAACGTGCTCCGCAAAACCCAGCAGTCCAATCGCAACGCCCTGACCCGCTGGGCCCACCGCCGCCGCATCGACTGAACGCTGCACAAGCCAGCATGACTTCCCGCATATGCCGCCGGGCGTGGGGAGGACCCACCAGGTATGCGAAGAGTCCATCTCGGGGCATGCAGGGCGCTGCGGCCCGCGGGCTACATGACGGCGACGATGATGGCGATGATGATGATCAGGCCGATGAGGAGGCCTACGGCGATGGCGAGCGGGGCATTGCTCGGCTGGGAGGTCTTGGCACGTTGGGGTGGGGCGGCCGCGGTGGCTCCGACGGGGTTGCGGTGCGGGCGGGGGAGCGGAGCAGAGTGGGGGCTGCGCAGGCCGGATGCGGAATTGCGTGCTGCCCAGGCGGGGATGGTTCCGTCTTCGGTTCGTACCGGAGCACCGAGGATGTACGGTCCGGTGCCGGGACCGAAAGCGGCAGTGAGGATTTCATCCCTCGCCTCGGCCATGGTGGGACGTCGCTGCGGCGCGGGCTCCATCATGTGCAGCAGTGCCTGGGTGAGCACGCCGCTGCGGCTCGGCGGGATGATCTGCGCCATGGCGGCGCGCTGGACGATGACGTCGCTGTTTTCGTCGAAACCGAACGGCGGCTGCCCTTCGATCGCGGTGTAGAGCGTTGCGCCGAGCGAGAACACGTCGCTGGCTTTGATCGGCTGCGCGCCGCGCGCCACCTCCGGTGGGAGGTAGGAGGGGGTGCCGGTGATCACGCCGTCCGGTTCGTCGGACAGATCGCCCGCACCGCGGGAGATGCCGAAGTCGCTGAGTTTGGCCATACCGACGACGGGGCCCCGGTCGGCCACAAGGATGTTGCCCGGCTTGATATCTCGGTGCACGATGCCTGCGGCGTGTGCGGCGGCCAGTGCATCGGCGACCTGCGCGCCGATCTGCGCGACCTCGATCGGCGGCAGCGTGTCGACCAGTGCCAGCGCTTTCGCGACGCTGCGCGAGGGCAGGTGCTCCATCACCAGCCAGGGCTCACCGGCCTCCAGCACCACGTCGTACACGCCGATCGCGTGCTCATGCGAGAGCTTGGCCGCGACCCGGCCCTCGTGCATGATCTGGTTGCGGACCGCGTTGGCTTCTTCCTCGTCGAGCCCGGCCGTGGTGAGGACCTGTTTGATCGCGACGTCCCGGTCGAGCAGGCGGTCGTGCGCCAGCCAGACCGCGCCCATGCCGCCGCCGCCCAGTTTCGACTGCAGACGATAACGGCCTGCGACGAGGTAATCGGGGCCGACAGTGGGGCGAGCGCGTTCCGTCACGGGTGCGAGGGTAGCGGAAAATGAGGCTAGCGGGCCTGATTCGGGCCCACGCCGGGACGAGACATGGGGTACTGCGGGCTTGCCACACCTATCCTTGGGGCAACCGGTTCGGATGCGTGCCACTCACCATACCGATGAACGGTGAGCTGGTGTCGTAGCCGGGCACGCGCCGGATTCCCACCGCATCGGGCAGCCGCGAATGCCCACGCAGTCGGCGATCGAAGCGCGTGGTCGTCGGTGCCGAAGAGACATGCACTGTGCTCGCCGGCCTGGCCGCGTACGGCATACCGGTGATCGATCACGAGCAGCGTGCTGGGGCCGCCCCCTCGGCCTCGATCGGTGCGTGGGGGGCAACGGACTCGTTGCGAAATCGGGAGTCGTGGGTCGGGGCTCTTGACGAAACCTGGGGGTCGGTTTCTACTGGGTCGATATCGAACGTATATTCGATACAGATCGATAGCTGGATCGGTGCTGGCCTCTCGAATCGCGAGGGTCGCTCCGCATGCTTCGCCTCGGGTCCATCGTGGGAAGTGGGTGGTAGAGATGGGTTCGGATGCGACATCGCAGGAGGGGATGAGCCGGGGCGCGATGCCGCGCGGAACCCGGCATGAAGACCCGCCTTCGCTGGCTGAACTGCGCAGACGCATCGCCGCCGTACCCGGTCGCGGCGAATTGGCGGCGGAGCGGGTCCCGCTCGGCGCCGAACTGCGCAAGGAGGTGCTGCCGGTGCCGCCTGCGCTCGCGCCACTGTTGCCCGGTGGTGGCTTGGTCAAGGGCTCCGTCGTGGCGTATACGGGGGCGAGTTCGCTGCTGGCCGGTCTGCTCGCCGCCGTGACCGAGGGCGGCGGTCATGCCGCGGTGGTCGGGATGCCCCGGCTCGGGTTGCTCGCCGCGGTGGAGATGGGGGCTCAGCTGCGGCGGCTGGCCGTGGTCGCCGACCCCGGCCCGGACCCGGTGGAGGTGGCCGCGGTGCTGCTCGACGGGCTCGACCTGATCGTGCTCGGGCTCGGCGGCACCGCCGTCCCGCCCGCCCGCACCCGGGTCATCGCGGCCCGCGCCCGCAACAAGGGTGCCACCCTCGTGGTCACCGACGGCCGCTGGTCCGGAGCGTCTCTCCAGCTCGATGCCCGCATCGCGGGCTACGTCGGTCTCGGCCGCGGTCGCGGGCGGCTGCGGTCGCTCGGCCTCGCGGTCGAGGTGCGCGGCAAGGCGGGACCGCCGCGGCGCGGGCGGCTCGAGTTGTGCCCGAACGCGGGGCGCGTGGAATGGGTGCTGCACGAGAAGTCCGCTCGAACAGTAGAAACGGCCGCGGCGCGCGAGGCGGTGTCATGAGTTTCCTCAGTCGACCTCTACGTGGCAATCGGCTTTTCGGCTGGTCGGTGTTCGTTGGGGCGGATGGTGTCACCAGCGCGGTCGGAGATGTGGGTAGTGCAGGCAGCGGCGTGGCGATCGACGAATGCGGTGCGGGACGGTGATTCGGCCGAGCTCGAAGCGGGTGCTCGCCCTGTGGTGTCCGGATTGGCCCGCGGTCGCTGCCGCGGCGATGGCGGAACTCCCCACGACGCGCCCGGTGGCGGTGCTGTTCGCCAACCGGGTGGTGGCGTGTTCGGCGATCGCGCGGGCGGAGGGCGTGCGCCGTGGGCTGCGGCGGAGGGAGGCGCAGGCACGATGCCCCGAGCTGTTTCTCGCGCAAGCGGATCCGGATCGGGACGCGCGACTGTTCGAGCCGGTGGTCGCGGCCGTGGCCGCGACGGTGCCCGGAGTGGAGGTGCTGCGCCCAGGGCTGCTCGTGCTCGGTGCGCGCGGTGCGGCGCGGTTCTTCGGGTCCGAGGAGGCGGCGGCCGAGTGTCTCATCGACGCGGCGGCCGCGGTCGGGGTGGAGACGCAGATCGGGATCGCCGACGAGCTGTCCACGGCGGTGATCGCGGCCCGCCGTGCCGCGATCGTGCCCGCCGGTGCGGGGGCGCGGTTTCTTGCACCGCTGCCGGTGGGCGAACTCGCGGCCGAGCCGAGCCTGGCCACGCCGGCGCGCGCCGACCTGGTCGATCTGTTGCACCGCTTGGGTTTACGCCGGGTCGGTGATTTCGCCGCGCTGTCCACGACCGAGGTCGCCTCCCGATTCGGCGCCGACGCTGTGCGCGCGCATCGCTGTGCGCGGGCCGAGCCGGAACGTCCGCCGTCCGCGCGGCGGTCACCGCCGGATCTGGTGGTGGAGTACCGCTGCGATCCGCCGATCGAGCGGGTCGATGCTGCCGCCTTCGCCGGTCGCCTGCTCGCCACCCGCCTGCACGCCGCTCTCGCGGATGCCGGGCTGGCCTGCACCAGGCTGTCGGTTTTCGCGGAAACCGACGCGGGGGAGGAGCTTTCGCGTATATGGCGGTGCGCCGAGCCGTTGACGCCGGAGGGCACTGCGGACCGGGTGCGTTGGCAGTTGGACGGCTGGCTCACCCGGCGGGGCGGTGGACGGCCCACCGCGCCGATCACCGTCCTGCGGCTGGAACCCGTCGAAGTGGTCGCGGCGGGCGCGCTGCAACTCGGGTTGTGGGGCGGGGTCGGCGAGGAGGACGAGCGGGCCCGTCGCGCGTTGATCCGGGTGCAGGGTCTGCTCGGCGGCGAAGCGGTACGGGTCGGCGTGCTCAGCGGCGGCCGCGGCCCCGCCGAGCGCATCACCATGGTCGCACTGGGTGACGAACTCGTCCCCGCGGCCGACCCCGCGCAGCCCTGGCCCGGCCGCCTGCCGGAGCCCGCGCCCGCCGTGATCCTGCTGAACCGTCCGCTGGTGCGTCTGGAAGCCGCCGACGGCACCCCCGTCAAAGTCACCGACCGCGCCATGTTCGACGCCGATCCCGCGCTGCTGCGCTGGGGAAGCAGACAGTGGCGGCTGACCGGCTGGGCGGGGCCGTGGCCGGTGGATGAACGCTGGTGGGCGCCGGATTCGGACGACACCCCTGTCGAATGCACTGCCCGCGCACAGGTCCAGCTCGACGGCGAGCGCTCCGACGTTCGGGTGCTGCTGCTGGTCTACTACGACGAAACCTGGCGCGCCGAAGGACTCTACGGCTGAAACCAAGGGCGAGACCACACCGTCGCGATGGTGAACGGATGTCCGCGCAGCTGCGCCCATTTCGGCTTCCGCGTCAGGAACGCGTCGTCCACCAGCGCCTCGGCGACCTCGGTGAGCACCCACCCGGCGGACAACCCGGCCGACATGTGCTCGCTGAACAGGTGCAGATGCGTGCTGATCGCCACCGGCTCCCCAGAGGCGCCTGTGTAGTGCGTCGGCATGCCGGACACCATGATGAATTGCGGGTGGTAGCTGACCAGCACGCACAGCGCTCCTGGCGCGGCCAGCCGCCACGCCTCCGCGTAGAACGGCGCCAGTTCCGGCAGGTGCTCGTCGATCAGCGAAGCGATGACCAGGTCGTAGGCGCCCTCGGTCAGCCCTGTGGCCCGCACGTCGCCTTCGGTCAGCGTGGTGTGGGCCCCACGTTGGATGGCCTGCTCCAGCATCCCCGGGCTCAGGTCGACTCCGTCGATGTGTGAGATCCCGTTTTTCCGCAGCCAGGCACCGGTCCGCCCGGTGCCGCAGCCCAGGTCGGCCGCCCGCCGCACCCGGCTGAGGTCCAGCCGTCGCAGTCGCTCCAGCAGCGCGAGATCCATCTCGTCCAGCACCGTCTGCTCGTAGGTCGGCGCCCATCCGTCGTACCCGCTGGCCACGTCGACGGTGCGGTAGTGGCGACGGTCGAAATCGGCGAAGGACGGCATGCGGGCGAGTATTCCCCCGAACTCGATTCCGCGCCAGGAATTTACCGACCGGGTACGTGGTGGGCTGTCCGCCGAAACGGGTTGCCCACCCGGAGCTTCGGCATTCGGCGTGCCCGATTCGGTGGCACCGCAGCTCATTCGAGTGATCCGCGCTACCACTCGCGCCGGGCGAATAACGGCAAGTATCCTCGAAAGTCGTGAATCTGACGGTGGACCGGGTGGCATTCGGAGATGTGCGGATCGCCTACCGGGATTCGGGGGTGGGCGCGGTCAGCGACGTTCCCGTGATGCTGGTGCACGGCATGGGTGGCGACGGGTATACCTGGGACCGGTTCGCCCGTGTCCTGGTGCGGTCCGGGCGCCGGGTGGTCATTCCCGACCTACGCGGACACGGTCGTAGCTCGCATACCGATTCCTACCGCTTCGACGACTTCGGCACCGACCTGCTACGACTCTGCGATCGGCTGGAACTGAGCTCGGTCGATCTGGTCGGACATTCGCTCGGCGGTTACGCGGCGTCCTGCGTCGCGCAGGAGCGGCCGGAGTTGGTGCGCAGGTTGGTCATCGAGGAGTGCCCGCTGCCACTGCGGTCCGGCGCCGAGGAAATGCGGCTGACCCGCCGCTTCCCGACCGTGCCCGAACTGTGGCACGCCTCGTCGAGCCTGGCCAGGCACCCGCGCGCGGTGCTCACGTTCGACCGGTCCATGACGAGGACCGCGCTGGAGCAGTTTCGCAAGCCGAACCCGGAGTGGTGGGACCGGCTCTCCGACATCACCGCGCCGACGCTGGTGCTGCGCGGCGGTCCCGGCGGCATGGTCGATCCGGAGAAGCTGGCCGCGCTGCAGGCCGGCATCCCTGACTGCACTGTGGCGGCGTTTACCTGCGGCCACAGCATTCACCGCGACCGTTACCACGAATTCGCCGCAGTGGTCCGCCCATTCCTGGCGGGCTGAGCACAGTGTGCGGCGTCCGGATTCTGGTGCCGCTGCTGCCCGTGATTACCAGTGCGTGCCGGGAACCCAGCGGGCCGCTCGACGCAGGGCTGTGTTGATGACGCGGAGGGCGGTCGACTGTGGCCATGGCTCCGGTCGGGGGGCGGCGGGTTCGGCAGGCTCCGTGTGCTCGCCCTTGGCGGCGGGGGAGTCCGGCAGGGCGCGGTAGTAGCGGTGCAGGATGCCGTCGCGGATATTCGGGGTGATCAGGGCGCAGTATTCGGCGATGGTGCCCAGCGGCACGTCGATGCGCTTGGGGCGTTCGGTCAGTGCGCGCACGATCGTGGCGGCCGCCCACTCGGGGGACTCGGCGGGGCCCTGATCGCCGCTCGGGGTGATCATCGGGGTACGCACCAGCGGCATGTGGATGGTGGTGAAAGTGACGCCGTCGGCCATGGTTTCGATGGCAGCCACCTCGGTGAACTTGTCCAGCGCAGCCTTGCTGGCCAGATATGCCGAGAACCGCGGTGTGGCCACCTGCACGCCCGCGCTGCTGATGTTGACGATGTGCCCGAACTTGCGTTCCCGCATCTGTGGCAGCAGGGCCAGCGTCAGCCGCAGCGCGCCGAAGTAGTTGACCGCCATGGTCCGTTCGAAGTCGTGCAGCCGGTCGGTGGAGCGGTGGATGGCGCGGCGGATGGATCGGCCCGCATTGTTCACCAGCATGTCGACGTGGCCGTGCTCGTCCAGGAGGGTTTTGACGGTGTGCTCGACGGAGTCGGAATCGGTGATGTCGCACGGGTATGCGTAAGCGACGCCGCCTGCGGCCGTGATCTCTTCGACCAGGGTGGCGAGTTCGTCGCCGCGGCGCGCGAGCAGGAACACGGTGGCGCCCTTGCCCGCGACGGCCAGCGCCGCGGCTCGTCCGATCCCGGACGAGGCTCCGGTGATGAGGACATGTCGTTCGGCTAGGTCGCGGTTGCGGCGCCATCGCCGGATCTGCCCGCGAAAGCCGGCGGTCTCAGCGGATGCGTCGGACATCGCTGCTCCTTTGCAGGGTCGAGTCGGCATTAACTTACTTCGAAGTAAGTTTACTCGCGAAGTGGTCTTGGTCGCGCCCTGGATCAGCCGCTCTCACAGTGGCGGCGCGTCGCATCGGCGCAGTTGGTGTGTTCGAGATCCCCGCGCATGAAGGGGTTCCGGCGCGGCGAGTCGGATCGAACGGCCCTCGAATCAATCGAACATATGTGCGATACTCGGCGCATGGCGGACGATCGGATGGCGGAGGTTTTTGCCGCGGTGCGGCTCGGTGGCGTCGACTCGACGGCGGCGCGGCAGGCGCTGGAAAAGCTGTGGAACGAACTCGGTGAACACGCGGACGCGTTGCACCGCTGCGTGATCGCGCACCACTTGGCCGACCTGCAGGACGAGGCCGCCGACGCGCTGCGCTGGGATCAGCGGGCGCTCGCCGCGGTGTTCGGGCCCGGAATTCCGCTCGACGAAGGTCTGCGCGGTTTTCTTCCCTCGCTGTATCTGAACCTGGCCGACAGTCATCGTCGCGTCGGTGAGTTCGAGGTGGCTCGGATGCAACTGGCCATCGCTCGCGGGCATCTCGACGTCCTCGCCGCCGACGCCTACGGCGCTTTGATCCGGACTCGGCTCCGTAGCGTCGAAGCAGCCCTGGCCGCCGGTTGCACGGAGCGTCTCCCGGGCTCCTGACCTTGCGGTACGGCATGTGGTCGCGAGTTTGCCACCGGTCCGAGGGTGGGCAGTTCGAAGCGCTCCGGCCCACTCCACCGGAAACCGTGATGTACCGTGACCAGAATTTGATCGACGGCATGTGCGTCAGTTGCTCGCGCCAGTCCCTGACATGCTGGCGATTTCCGGGTACATGATGCAGTCGCATCGCTTCGTGCTGGGCGTCGACCAGTTCCGGCGACGATGATGTCGCAGGTGATGCAGAGCATGGCGTGCTGAATCGGGTGCAATGGTGCTGTCCAATCCATCAGCAGCCCAGACTGGCGTTGTCGATGGGGATGATTCCCGTGCTGTTCCCCAACGCCGCGGAACGTGGGCGCGCGACTACCGTATGGATCACCGCGGTCACGCTCGGGACGCCGCTCGGCCCGATCGTCGGTGGGCTGCTGCTGAAGGCCTTCTGGTGGGGCTCGGTATTCCTTATCGACATCCCGACGGTCGTCATCGCCGCCGTCGCGGTCGGCCTGCTGGTACCGGAATCCCGCAGTCGGGTACGCCGCCCGATCGATCCGCTCAGCGTCGTCTTGTCGGCCGCCGGTCTGGTGGGTCTGACCTATGGCTTCATCCGGTTCGGCGAGAAGGGCTGGGGTGACGGCCCGGCGTGGATCACCGCGGTCGCCGGCGTGACGTTGCTGGTCGGCCTGGTCGCGTGGCAGCGGAAGCTGACGCATCCGCTGGTGGATATCGGTCTGTTCCGCGACCGTGGGTTCGGCTGGGCACGGTGTTCCAGTTGTTCAGTGCCTTCGCCATGTTCGGGCTGTTCTTCAGCATTCCGCAGTATTTTCAGGCGATTCTCGGTGTCGACGCGCTCGGTAGCGGTCTGCGGATGCTGCCGATGATCGGTGGCCTGCTCATCGCTACCAATTTCCTGGAGGGGCTCAGCGACAAGCTCGGTGTCCGGCCCACGCTCGTGATCGGGTACGGACTGCTGGCCGTCGGTCTGGCGATGGGAGCGACAACGGATGTCGGCACCGCGTACGGGTTCATCGCGGTGTGGATGGCGGTGGTCGGCCTGGGTGTCGGGTTGGTGCTGCCGACCTCCATGGCGCTGGCGGTAGGCGCGCTCACCCCCGAACGCGCGGGCGCAGGCTCCGCCCTGCTGTCGGCGCTGCGCCAAGCCAGCGGCACGATCGGGGTGGCGGTGCTGGGCACGGTGGTGTCCATGCGGTATCACTCGGCGCTCGGGCCGCTGAACCACGAGCCGATCAGTGCGGGAGTCGGCTCCGGTGTGGCCGTCGCCCACAGCATTGGCGACAACGTGATGCTCGCCGAGGTGCAATCCGCCTTCATGAGCGGCATGAGCCTGCTGATGTGGGTTTGCGCCGGAATCTGCCTCGCGGCGATCGCCATGGTGGGGCTCAGCGGACGGCAATCCACCGAAACCACCCGAGCGCCGGCCGAGCCGGAATCCGCGCAGGTCGGTTGAGCGTCCGATGCGTCGGAATGGCCGCAGGCCCAATGTGTGCAGGTAGTCGGACAAGGCTCTCCAATGCGGAAAGTTGATGAGAATGTGCAGACAGCACCTGTGTTTCGAATGTATGTTCGAGTATAAGGAGGTGCTGTATGGGCTGGGGCAACGGGCCGCCGAGCTGGGCGGAAATGGAGCGAGTGCTGTCCGGGCGGCCCGGACGAGCCGACCCGGACGCCAGGTACCCCGGCGACGGTGGCGACAGCCCGGCGTGGTCGCGCAAGCGCGTCGAGTACCGGCCCGAGCCGGTCGAGCGCGCCGACGAACCGTCGGTGCCGTATGCGGAGCTGCACGCGCATTCGGCCTACAGCTTTCTGGACGGGGCGAGCCAGCCGGAGGAACTGGTGGAAGAGGCGGTGCGGCTCGGCCTGGAGGCGATCGCGCTCACCGACCACGATGGCTTCTACGGCACCGTCCGCTTCGCCGAGGCGGCCAAGGAGTGGGGGATGCCCACGGTCTTCGGCGCCGAGCTGTCGCTCGGCGTCCAGCCCGAGCCACGCGGTCCTGCGATGGAACGCGGGCACGCCACCGCCGACTCGGCGGCGCGTACCGGCTCGCCGGATCCAGCCGGGCCGCATCTGCTGGTGCTGGCCCGTGGCCAGGAGGGCTACCGCCGACTGTCCCGTGCGATCGCGGCCGCGCACCTGGCCGCGGGGGAGAAGGGCATCCTGCGCTACGATCTGGACGAGCTCACCGCCGCGGCCGAGGGGCACTGGCACATCTTGACCGGCTGCCGAAAGGGACACCTCCGCCAGGCGCTCGAGCGCGACTTGCACACGGGGAGCACACGTCTCGTGCACGCGGAGGCCGCGCTGCGCGACCTGACCGAACGCTTCGGCACCGAGCGGGTGAGCGTGGAACTCACCCACCACGGCATCCCGGAGGACGACGAGCGCAACGCCCACCTCCTCGCCCTGGCCGATCGCCTCGGCCTGCCCGTGCTCGCCAGTACCGGAGCGCATTTCGCCGCGCCGGGGCAGCGCAGACGAGCCATGGCGCTCGCGGCGATCCGGGCGCGGCAGAGTCTGGACGAGGTGGCGGGCTGGCTGGCGCCGGCAGGCGGCGCGCATCTGCGTTCCGGGGCGGAGATGGCGCGGCTGTTCGCCGACTGTCCCCATGCGGTGGCGAACGCGGCGGCGCTGGCCCGCGAATGCGCTTTCGATCTGAAGCTGATCGCCCCGAAACTGCCGCCGTTCGACGTGCCCTCCGGACATGACGAGCAGTCCTGGCTGCGCGAACTCACCCTCGCGGGCGCCGCGCGGCGCTATGGCCATCCGAAGCTCAACCCAGAAGCGTATGAGCAGATCGAGCACGAACTCGCGGTGATCAACGCCTTGGAGTTCCCCGGCTACTTCCTGGTGGTGCACGACATCGTCAGCTTCTGTAAAGACAATGACATCCTCTGCCAGGGGCGCGGTTCGGCGGCCAACTCCGCGGTCTGCTACGCGATCGGCATCACCAATGTCGACCCGGTGCGCAACCAGCTGCTGTTCGAGCGGTTTCTCTCCCCGGAACGCGACGGGCCACCCGATATCGACGTCGACATCGAATCCGACCGTCGCGAAGAGGCAATCCAGCACGTCTACGCCCGATACGGCCGCGAGTACGCCGCGCAGGTGGCCAACGTGATCACCTATCGCGGCAAGTCCGCGGTGCGCGATGCCGCACGGGCACTGGGGTTTTCGCCGGGCCAGCAGGACGCGTGGAGCAAGCAGGTGAGCCGCTGGGGCGGTGTTGAATCGGCGGCGCTCCCGGGGCCCTCCGTGGTTACGCAAGCTACCGCCTCCGAGCCCGTCGCTCGCGCCGGTGTTGAATCGGCGGCGCTCCCGGGGCCCTCCGTGGTTACGCAAGCTACCGCCTCCGAGCCCGTCGCTCGCGCCGCGGTCGGCGCCGAGTCGAACACCGACATTCCCGCCGAGGTGCTGGAGCTGGCCGCCGACATCGAGGGGCTGCCACGGCATCTGGGCATCCACTCCGGCGGCATGGTGATCTGTGACCGGCCGATCGCCGACGTCTGCCCGGTGGAGTGGGCCCGCATGCCCGGCCGCAGCGTATTGCAATGGGACAAGGACGATTGCGCCGCCATCGATCTGGTGAAGTTCGACCTGCTCGGACTCGGCATGCTCTCCGCGCTGCATTACATGATCGACATGGTGCGCGAGCACAAGGGCGAAACCGTCGAGCTGCACACGTTGGATCTGGCCGAACCCGCCGTCTACGAGATGCTGTCGCGCGCGGACTCGGTGGGCGTCTTCCAGGTCGAGTCGCGGGCGCAGATGGCCACGTTGCCCCGGCTGAAACCGCGGAGCTTCTACGACCTGGTGGTCGAGGTGGCACTGATCCGTCCGGGCCCCATCCAGGGCGGTTCGGTGCACCCCTACATCCGGCGTCGCAACGGGGCCGAGGAGATCGTCTACGACCATCCGGCGCTGCGCAATTCGCTGGAACGCACCCTCGGCGTTCCGCTGTTCCAGGAGCAGCTCATGCAGATGGCCGTCGACGTCGCCGGGTTCACCGCCGTCGAGGCCGATCAGCTGCGCCGCGCGATGGGCTCCAAGCGGTCTCCGGAACGCATGGACGGCCTGAGGAAACGGCTCTACCAGGGCATGCGCGAACGGCACGGCATCACCGGCGAAGTCGCCGACCGCATCTACGAGAAGCTCTATGCTTTCGCGAATTTCGGTTTCCCGGAAAGTCATTCGCAGAGCTTCGCCTCGATCGTGTTCTACTCGGCCTGGTTCAAGCTGCATCACCCCGCCGCCTTCTGCGCGGGTCTGCTGCGCGCTCAGCCGATGGGTTTCTACTCGCCACAGTCCCTGGTCGCCGATGCCCGCAGGCACGGCGTCGCGGTGCATGGCCCCGACATCAACGCCAGCCGCGGCGAACCCACCCTCGAAGCGAAGGGCACCGAGGTGCGCCTCGGCCTCGCTGCCGTCCGCCATATCGGCACCGACCTCGCCGAACGCATTGTCGCCGCCAGGGGCGAGCGGCCCTACATCTCCTTCCTCGACTTGACCGGACGAGTGGAACTCACTGTCGCCCAGGCGGAATCCCTCGCTACCGCCGGTGCGTTCGGCAGCCTCGGCAGCACGCGCCGGGAAGCCCTGTGGGCGGCGGGCGCCGCCGCAGGCGAACGTCCGGACCGGCTGCCCGGCACCGGCGCGGCTACCACCGCGCCCGCTCTGCCCGGTATGAGCGACCTGGAAATGGCCGCCGCCGACGTCTGGGCCACGGGTGTCTCCCCGGACAGCTATCCGACCCAGTTCCTGCGCTCTCGGCTCGACGCCCTCGGCGTCACACCAGCCTCCGGCCTGCTCGACGTCCCCGACGGCTCGCGCGTCCTGGTGGGCGGTGCGGTGACGCACCGGCAGCGCCCCGCCACCGCCGCGGGCGTCACCTTCCTCAATCTGGAGGACGAAACCGGCATGGTGAACATCGTCTGCTCGGTGGGTCTGTGGAGCCGCTACCGCCGTCTCGCCCAGGGCGCTCCCGCCCTGCTCATCCGCGGCCGGGTGCAGAATGCCGAAGGTGCGGTCAGCGTGGTCGCCGAACACCTGCAGCGCTTGGATCTGCGGATGGAGTCGAGATCGCGCGACTTCCGCTGATCGGAGAACGGCTGGAAGCGTTCTGGAGAAGGATTATTCGGGGCTGTTCGCGCAGTGCGAGCGGCTACTGTGCGATTCCATGAGAAAGCTTGCTGTGCTCGCTATCGGGCTGCTGGGGTTGACACTGCTGGTCGGCTGCGGCGACGACGCAGCGAAGGACCGGTCGTCCTCGGTAGCCACTGGCCCCGCCCCCGCAGTCGTGTCCCCCGGGCTACGTGAGCAGGCGCCCCCGAAGCGGGACAACAACTCCGGCAGTGACACGGTTTCTCTGCGCAAGGAGGTCGTCACCGGCAGCGTCGAGATCACCGCCGACGCGCCTGTCGCCGCCGCGGGCACGATCGCCGATCGGGTGCGCGAGCTGGGCGGCCGGATCGACAGCCGCACCGAGCAGCCCGGCACCGATGACGACGAGCCGAGCGCCACGCTCACCGTCCGGGTGCCCGCCGACAAGACCGACACATTCATCGATGCCCTCGGTGGCGTCGGGCGCGTCACCCGGGTCAGCACCAATCGGGACGACGTCACCATGCGGTGGGAGGACTTGGAAGCCAGGATCAAGGCGCTACAGGCTTCGGTCGACCGGCTACGCGCGCTTATCGCGGGCGCCACCAACACCGCCGACCTGCTCAACGCGGAGCAGGCGATGACCAGCCGCCAGGGTGAGCTCGACAGCCTCACGGCGCAGAAGCGGCATCTCGATGATCAGGTCGCCCTGTCCACGCTGACCATCGATATCACCACCGGTGACAAGAAGTCCGACGACACCGACAGTTTCTGGGATGGCATCGTCTCCGGCTGGCACTCGCTGGTGGACTGGCTGAAGGACGCGGTCGTGTTCACCGGCAAGGCGATACCGTGGCTCGGCTTCCTGCTGGTGATCGCCGCCCTGGTGTGGGGCATCGCCCGGCTGGTGCCGCGGCATAGGAAGGCCGCGCGCGGTGGGGGAGAATCGGTACCGGCTCCCGCGGAGCCCCCGACCAGCGCCGAACCCTCACAAGGCGCTGAAACCAGCGCAGGAGACAAGGGTGCCGACGGTAGTAAGGGCGACGATCAAGCCGAACAGCCGTAAGGGCCCGCTGGTGGAAACCCTCGACGACGGGAGCCTGCAACTGTATGTGCGGGCTCCCGCCGTCGAGGGCAAGGCCAACAAGGCCGCGATCGAGCTGCTCGCCGAACACTATGGGGTGCCCAGGTCCGCGGTCCGGCTGGCGGCTGGCGCCACGTCGCGCTTCAAACGATTCGAGATCGGCCTCTGACAGACCGGATTCCCTTGACGGGCAATGCTTTTCACCTCGGACCCGGCATGGGGTCTACACCCCGCCGGGAAACCCGAGCTGGCGCCACGCCTCGTACACCGTCACCGCCGCCGCGTTCGAGAGATTCATCGAGCGGCGTCCAGGCAGCATCGGAATCCGCAGCCGGTCGGTGATCCGAGGGTCCGCGAGCACATCCTCCGGGAGCCCGGAGGGCTCGGTCCCGAACAGCAGCACATCGTTCTCGCGGTAGGCGACATCGGTGAACCGGGTGGTGGCCTGGGTGGTGAACGCATAGACCCGCTCCGGGCGCAGCGCCTCCCACGCCGCCGCCAAATCGGCGTGCACCGTCACCGACGCCAGATCGTGGTAGTCCAATCCGGCTCGCCGCAACTTCGGCTCGGACAGATCGAACCCCAGCGGCTCGATCAGATGCAGATGGCACCCGGTCCCCGCGACCAACCGAATCGCGTTGCCGGTATTCGGCGGGATGCACGGCTCGTGGAACATCAAGTGGAACACAGCGGACCAGTCAACCAGGTTGCGCGGTGCGATCCGATAGGGCGTTGGTCACGCGGGCAGTAGCCGGAGGGGTTTGGGGTGACGGGACTGGGAGCAGCAGCTTCGTTTTGACGTTGATGAGCGGTCGATGCCCGTCTGCGGAGACTGATGTGCGTCTCGTGGAACACCAGATGGAACACCGGGCCAGTTGATCAGGTGCCGGTGCGGATGAGTCGAGGCCCCGGCGGCGGCATCTAGCCGAAGCTGCCCGTGCTGGGCTTGCCGGTCACGTCGACGGTGATGACGTCCGTCGTCGACGCATAGTCGTGATTCCCGGTGGGGCGTTCCCAAGCACACGCGCCACGCACATGCATCTGTCCGGTCGGGAGACTCCCGTTCCCCAGCGAAGATTGGACCATCTTGCCGTTCGGGATGGCGAAGGACGTGGGGTTGTTGCCGCCGAAGATTTCCCCGGTGTCGTCGTTGTACACCCAGCACACACCCTGGGTGTTCGGGTTGTGGAACTTCGCCGACACGGTTCCAGTCAGCGAAAAGACCTCCTCGATCACCGGGGGTGCGAGCCCGGGGTCTGCGGCAGCAGTGGTGCCAGAGGCGAGCGCCGTCGCTACAGCCGGGAGCGTGGCAAGCGTGAGAAGAGGGAGTCGGCGATTGGTCATGATCGGAATGCTGCCATCCCGTGCCTACATTTCTGGAACATTCAAGCAAGTTGGGCCACAACATCATTGAACCCACACAGGAATCGGCATCCCGGACCGCGCGCGGGCGTCATGTTCCGCGAATGCTCATGGGAATATCAGATGGAACCGAACAGGAAGCTACCCGAGGCGCGCCGAGCGGCTTCACGACATCGAAGGCTGCTCCCGTCGCTGGTCCAGCGCAGTCCGAATCAGCGCACGGGCGTGGTCGGAATGGGCTGAAGACACGGCACGGTCCCGGGTCCAGGCAGTTCGGCCGTCGACAACTGAACAAACCGAACGAAGGGCGCGGCAGACCCGGAGTGCGTTCGAGACGCTGGCGAGGTAGGGCGTGGGATCCGAAATGATCGGGTGAGCCATCGAGGGGCGAAGGTTTGGACAGAAGCCGTATGCCCGTCGGGGGCGCGGTGTAAAGGCGTCTGGAAGAATCGGGCCGTGACCGATGCCGATACTCCTACCGCCGGGCAGCGGTCCGGCAGAAGCCTGGGTGCGCAGTTTTTGCGATGCCATCTGCCGATGGTCGTTGTCACGCTGGTGATTGCGGTGGCGGTGGTGTTCGTCGCCTCCGAGCGGTGGCGACGTGGGGCGTTGTTCTTCGGGGGTGCGACGCTGCTGGCCGCGGCGTTCCGCCTGTGCCTGCCGACGGCGCGGGTCGGTCTGCTCGCGGTGCGCAGCAAGCCGTTCGACGTGGGTGCGCTGACCCTGCTCGGCTCGAGCATCGTGTTCCTCGCGGTCACGATCAACACCATGGGTGTCGGCTAGCGCGGCAATGCTCGGTGTCGGTGTCGGTGTCGGTGTCGGTGTCGGTGTCGGTGTCGGCTGGCATTCGGGCGTACACGCCCCGTCACGGGCGACGTCGCAGCTCAGCGTCCGGACCGCACGCCGATCCGCGCCAGCCGCATGGTCTCGGTCAGCAGCTTCGATACCGCGGCCGCCTCGGTGAGGAAACCGTCGTGCCCGTCGCGCGAGTGCACGACCTCCAGCCCGTCGCAGCCGGGTAGCAGATCGGCCAGCTCCTGCTGGGTCCAGAGCGGGTAGAGCCGATCGGAGTCGACGCCGCCGACCACGCAGGGCACCGGCGTGGCCGCGAGCGCCGCCGCGACACCGCCGCGCCCACGGCCGACGTCATGGCGGTTCATCGCCTCGGTGAGCAGCACGTAGGTGGCGGGATCGAAGCGTTTGCACAGCTTCTCGGCCTGGTGGTCCAGGTAGCTCTGCACCGCGTAGCGGCCGCCGCGTAACGGATCCTCGTCGTCCTGCGGCTTGTTCTGGAACCGGTGGTCGAGCTCGGACTCGGTGCGGTAGGTCAGGTGCGCGATGCGCCGGGCGATGCCCATGCCGGCCCTCGGGGCGCGGTCGGTGTCGTGATAGTCGCCGCCCTGCCAGTCGGGGTCGGCCTTGATCGCCGCGATCTGCGTGGTCTGAGTGCCGATCTGGTCGGCGGTGGCGCGCGCGCCGACCGCGAGCACCAGCGCGGAGGCGACCCGTTCCGGCGCGCCGACCATCCACTCCAGCACCCGCATGCCGCCCATCGACCCGCCGACGATGGCGGCGAGCCGCCGGATGCCGAGCAGGTCCATCAGAACTGCCTCCGCGGTCACCTGGTCCCGGATCGAGATCTCCGGAAACCGTGCGCCCCAAGGCTTTCCGTCCGGAGCGCGGGTGGACGGGCCAGTGCTGCCCATGCAGCCGCCGAGCACGTTCGTCGCGATCACACACCATTCGTCGGTGTCCAGCGGCGCGCCGGGACCGACCATCCCGTCCCACCAGCCGGGCAGCGGGTGGATGTCATCGGGCCTGCCGACGACGTGCGAGTCGCCGGTCAGCGCGTGTTCGACAAGCACGACATTGTCCAGCGCGGGAGAGAGCTCACCCCAACGCTGCACCGCCAAGTGGACATCAGGAACGACCGCCCCGCTCTCCAGCAGCACATCCCCGATGTCGATGATGCCGAGCTGCCCGTCCGGAGGTGGAAGTACCACGCCGGAGGAACGGGCGGAATTCGGTTCGATACGCACGGTCACGACGCCGCTGCCGCGAAACCGGCACGAGGGTCGGCGTCGATATCTTGGATACCAACTGCGAGGCAGACCAGGCCGAAGACAGCTCTGAAGATCGATCTCTCGTTGGGCGTCGAATGAGAATGCGTCGTCGACGCCGGGTGAAGCACGAGAGAACGCACGTCCCTGATGTTAGCCACATGGCTCTGCGGGGCCGATCCGTCGACGAACTTCTTGCCTGCGCCGAAGCGGTCGCGCGGCTCGACCACGGCGACCGTGTCGTTCGGGACCAGTTGCCGCCTGTGCGCGCGAGTGCTCATCATGCCGGAACGAACCTCTCCGACGGGGATTTGCTCAGTGTCGAACGACACCTGCGCCAGGTAGTCTCCGGCCGCGGGCGGGGTGAACTCACTCATGGTTTTGCTCCAAAGCAGGTGTTCGCCGGTACTGAGGCTTATCGGGGTGCGTGTGAACAACAACACATTTCGGCGACCTCCTGAGCGCGCTTGCTCCCGACTTTCGGGAGCCAGGTCATCACCCGGAGCACCCCACCGCAGCTGGAGGGTTGCCGGCCAGCGAGCCGGGGCTTGGCGCTGGCACTCATGACCTTTTCGGCATCATAGCTGGCAGGCGGTCAGCCTTCGAAATCTTCTGGCGAACTCACTGGCCATCGCTGGTTCGCGCGACGCAGCAGGTGCGTACGAATTCGTCGAAGGTGTCGGTGAGCGCGGCGCGTCCTGCCGCGGCCGCGCTCGCAATGTCGCCGTGGCCGAACACCTCGCCCGAGCACTCCATGCCGACGTGGCCGATCAGCTGCCAGGTTCCGACGATCAGGCGCACCGCGGGCGAGTCGGGCTCGGTGCGGAGCCGCTCGGCCACCACGGCTGCGATCGCGGCGGTCTTGTCGTCGGCATGCTCGAGGCTGCGCGCGCTGACCGACGGGCTGCTGCGCAGAATCCGCTGCATCTGCTGGAACTGCCGGAACGAGATCGGTCCCGTGTTGCCTTCGTCGGCAGCCTGGTCGACCACGCGTAGGAACGCCTCGCGCAGCGCACCGAGTTCGTTTCCGGTGACCGGAAGGCCGCGCAAAGTCTCGGCGACGGCGAACCCGAAGTCCTGGATCGGGCCGAGGACGATGTCCTCTTTGCTGTCGAAGTAGCGGTTGATCGTGCGCGGCGAGACGTCGGCGGCGTGGGCGATCTGCTCAACCGTTGTCGCATCGAAGCCCTGGGTGTCGCACAGGTCGAGACCGACCTCGATGATGCGCAACCTGGTCTGCTGCTTCTTGCGTTCGCGCAGGCCGGGCTGCCCCGCGTTCGCTGGGGGGCTCGCGGAGGTGTCCGCCGCAGCGCTCGCGCCGATCGGCGCTGATGACTCGAGCATTCGTACATGGTATCGCGATCTGCCAGTGTGCTGTCTAAAACCGTCAAATGTCTGATTGCGACATTTTTCACTTGACGACAAATGTCGCCAAATGACAGGATGGCTCCACTACTTCGACCAACGAGGAGATGACGGTGACCGAGACTGCGAAAGCGGTAGACGTTCCGGAAAGACAGGGCAGTTCGGCGCGCTGGCTTGCGCTGGGGGTGATTGCTTTGTCCCAGCTCATGGTGGTTCTGGACGCCACGATCGTGACAATCTCGCTGCCGTTCGCCCAACGCGATCTCGACATCAGCGACGGCAACCGGCAGTGGATGCTCACGGCCTACACGCTGATCTTCGGCGGCCTGCTGCTGCTGGGCGGCAGGCTGGCCGATTACCTGGGGCGGCGCCGGATCTTGCTCATCGGGCTGGTCGGCTTCGCAGGTGCCTCCGCCCTGGCCGGTCTCGCGCAGAATGGCGCCGAAATGTTTGCTGGGCGTGCGCTCCAGGGCGCTTTCGCCGCGCTGCTCGCACCGGCCGCGCTCTCGCTGCTGTCGGTGACTTTCACCGAACCCGGTGAGCGCGCCAAGGCCTTCGGCCTGTTCGCCGGCGTCTCCGCGGGCGGCGCGGCGCTCGGCTTGATCGCGGGCGGTGCACTCACCGAGTACGCGTCGTGGCGCTGGTGCCTGCTGGTCAACACGCCGGTCGCGTTCCTCGCGTTGCTCGGCGCGTTGGCCTGGGTGGTGAAGGACGTGCCGACGCCGCGCAGCGGGGGTTACGACGTGCCGGGCGCCGTCACCGTGACGATGGGCCTGATCGCCATCGTGTACGGCTTCAGCCGTGCCGCCGAAGACGGCTGGCTGGCGGGCAGCACCCTCGCGTTGCTCATCGTGGGGCTGGCACTGCTCATCGCCTTCGTCGCGATCGAACGGCGCTCGTCGAACCCGCTGTTGCCGCTGCATATTCCTGGGGAGATCAACCGGGGTGGCGCGTTCCTTGCCGCGCTGCTCATCCCGATCGCCATGTTCGCGATGTTCCTGTTCCTGAGCTTCTACTTCCAGGTCACGCTCGGCTACTCGGCGCTGAAGGCCGGCTTCGCGTTCCTGCCGTTCCCGGCGGGCATCGCGATCTCCGCGGGCGTCACCAGCGCGTTGCTGCCGAAGCTCGGGCCGCGTCCGCTGATGGTGGGCGGCGCCGTGCTCGGGGTCATCGGCCTGGTGCTGCTCGCGCAACTGGGCTTCGGCGACAGTTACCTCGCGGGTGTGCTGCCCGCGCAGGCGCTGATCGCGCTGGGTATGGGCCCGCTGTTCGTCGGCATGCAGACCGTTGCGCTGCATCAAGTTGAGGAAGAGGACTCGGGTGTGGCCTCTGCGCTGCTGAACGCGGCGCAGCAAGTCGGCGGCGCGGTCGGCACAGCGTTGCTGACCACCATCTCGGTGCAGGTCGCGAAGACCTTCGCGGCGAACAATCCGGCCATCGACAACTTGGCTGCCCGCGCCGCGATCCACAGCTACGACGTGGCTTTCTACGTCGGCGCCGGGTTCTTCCTCGCGGCCATCCCGGTCATCGCCCTGATGATCCGGGACCGGCCGGAGAATCTGATCGAAGGCTCCGAAGAAGGCGCTGAAGGCGCCCGGGTTCCGGTCGCGGTCTGATCGGCTCGCACGAGGTCCGCGTATCGCATCGGCGATGCGCGGACCTCGTCGTTTCCCCGATTCACCGCCATACGAGGGGTTGCCGCGCTGAACCACTACGGTTACGGTCCTCCCGCGCCGCGAAGATGCCGCTGAGCTACCAATCGGTAACTATCGTGGCCCGGCTCACTCCGGGGGCTGCCCGCACGGTGAGATCCACGGAAGCAGTACGCTTGTCTTGTTTGCACCAGAAGTCTCGCGGACAACGCGGGACATATACGTTGTCTGTTGGAACAGCTGGGGTCCGCTCACAAGCGTGTTCGCCTGGCCGTGCAATAAGGGCACCATCCTAGGAGGACACGAAGATCCATGTCCAAGATCAAGGTTGAAGGCACTGTCGTCGAGCTCGACGGCGATGAGATGACCCGGATCATCTGGCAGTTCATCAAGGACAAGCTGATCCACCCGTATCTCGACGTGAACCTGGAGTATTTCGACCTGGGCATCGAGTACCGGGACAAGACAGACGACCAGGTCACGATCGACGCCGCCGAGGCCATCAAGAAGCACGGCGTCGGCGTGAAGTGCGCCACCATCACCCCGGACGAGGCGCGCGTCGAGGAGTTCGGCCTGAAGAAGATGTGGCGGTCGCCCAACGGCACCATCCGCAACATTCTCGGCGGCACGATCTTCCGCGCCCCGATCATCATTTCCAACGTCCCGCGCCTGGTGCCGGGCTGGACCAAGCCGATCATCATCGGCCGTCACGCATTCGGCGACCAGTATCGCGCCACCGATTTCAAGGTGTTCCAAGGCGGCACTGTCACCCTCACCTTCACCCCGGACGACGGCAGCGAGCCGATCGTGCACGAGGTCGTGAAGATGCCCGAGGACGGCGGCGTCGTGATGGGCATGTACAACTTCAAGAAGTCCATCGAGGATTTCGCGCGCGCGTCGTTCAACTACGGGCTCGCGCAGAACTATCCGGTGTACATGTCCACGAAGAACACCATCCTGAAGGCCTACGACGGCATGTTCAAGGACACCTTCCAGGAGGTCTTCGACGCGGAGTTCAAGACCCAGTTCGACGCGGCCGGCCTCACCTACGAACACCGCCTGATCGACGACATGGTCGCCTCGTCCATGAAATGGGAGGGCGGTTACGTCTGGGCTTGCAAGAACTACGACGGCGACGTGCAGTCCGACACCGTCGCGCAGGGATTCGGCTCGCTCGGCCTGATGACCTCCGTGCTGCTGACCCCGGACGGCCGCACCTGTGAGGCCGAGGCCGCACACGGCACCGTCACCCGGCACTACCGCCAGCACCAGCAGGGTAAGCCGACCTCGACCAACCCGATCGCGTCGATCTTCGCCTGGACCCGCGGCCTCGAGCACCGCGGCAAGCTGGACAACACTCCTGAGGTCATCGGCTTCGCGCAGACCCTGGAGGACGTTGTCATCAAGACCGTCGAGGGCGGCCAGATGACCAAGGATCTCGCGCTGCTCGTCGGCGGGGACCAGGGCTACCTGAGCACCGAGGAGTTCCTCGGCGCGCTGGACGCCAACCTGGCTCACGCGCTGCGCTGAGCCGACCCGGCGCCGAACCGTCTCGGCGCCGAGCTGCGGGGCCGAGACATAATGTTCGGCCGACTCCGGCGCTGGGTACGTACCCAGCGCCGGGCTGAACGGAATCGGACACCCGCCCCACCTGCGGTGGAACGGGTGTCCGGACTGTTTTCGGGGTCAGTTCCGGTTCGCCGCGCCGCTGCCGATCAGGCCGGCGACGGCACGGGTGAAGCTTGCCGAACCGTTGCCGCGTTCGACCTCCGCGTCGAACAGTCGCTGCAACGGGTCGAGCAGATCCGTCGGCACGCCCTGGTTGCGGCTGGCCGTCCGGATACCGGCCAGCCCCGCCTGGTTGACCGCCAGGTCGGAGTAGTTGACCGGGAACTCCCCGGAGTCGACCTCCGCGGCGAGCACCGGCAGCATGTCCAGCAGTGCGCGGAACCACGGGACCAGGAAGCTGTCGGTGAACTCGCTCGCAGCGAAATTCTCGCTGCCCACCATCGCGACGGCCTGGAAGAACCCGCCGAACATGCCGTACATCCCCGCGAGCACCGCCATGTCGTGCAGCCCAGCCAGGCCGGCGTCCGCACCGAGGTACTTCGCGTTCCCGAGTTCGGCGATGGTGTCGACGTGCTCGGCCTGCCCGATGGGAGAGCCGCTGTACATCAGCAGGGTGTCGGGTGTGCCCAGGGTCTGCGGCACGCCCAGGATGCCGCCGTCCAGGAAGGAGCCACCGCGGCCGCTGAGCGTGCCGGCCAGTTCGCGCGCCTCGTCCGGGCGTCCGGTCGCAACGTTCAGGATGGTGCGCCCGTCCAGCCCGCCGGGTGTGGAGCCGAGCAGGGCGGCGGCCCCGCCGGTGTCGGCCACCGCGACGACGACCAGTCTGCCCGCGCCGATCGCCTCGGCAGGCGTCGCTGCCGGTCGTGCGCCCAGCTCCGCGAGCCGGGTTCCCTTGTCGGCGGACCGGTTCCACACGGTGGTCGGGTGGCCGTTGCGCAGGAAGATCTCGGCGATCGTCGTGCCGATGCGCCCCAGGCCGAGGACGGTCACCGGAGTCCGGTTGTCGTTCATTGGTTTCTCCGTCGGTTCGTGAGTTCGAGTGTGTGGGACGCCCGGAGACCAGTCTCGGTGCTCCGGGCAGCGTGCAGTGAGTGGCAGAACTGCCCATGATCGAACGCTTCCTGCCATGCTGGTGGTATGACCGGTCGAACCGTCGCGATGGCACTCGCTCCCGGCGCCCTGCACCCCTGGGATCTCTACGAGCTGGGCGTAGTGGCCTCGATCTTCGGCACACCGCAGCCCGATCTGGCCGACCCTTGGTACGACCTGCGGGTCTGCTCGGTGACGTCGGCGACGGACGCGCAGCCGATGGGCTTCGGCGCGTTCCTGCGGCCGGAGTACGGGCTGGGGGAACTGCTGGAGGCCGACACGGTCATCGTCCCTTCGGTCGCGCAGGACTGCGTCACCGCCGAACGTGAATTGCCGCGGGGACTGCTCGATGCCCTTGTCGAAGCGCATCGCCGCGGCGCGCGCATAGTCGCCCTCTGCGACGGCACCTTCGCCCTCGCCGCCGCCGGGATCTTGCACGGGCGCCGGGTCACCGCGCACTGGGAACACGCGCCCCTGCTGGCCAAGCGCTATCCGACTATCGAGGTCGACGGCTCGGTGCTCTACGTCGACGACGACGACATCCTCACCAGCGCGGGCATGACCGCCGCGCTCGACCTCTGCCTGCACCTGGTCCGGCGGGACCTCGGTGCGGCCGTCGCCAACCGGCTGGCCCGGCGCATGGTGATCCCGCCGCACCGCTCCGGGGGGCAGGCGCAGTTCGTCGACCTGACCATTCCTGCGCGCGCGGAGGACGATCTCGGCCCCGTGCTGCAATGGGCCATCGCGCACCTCGGCGAGTCGCTCACCGTCGAGACCCTCGCCGCCAAGGCCAACATGAGCCAGCGCACCTTCCACCGCCGCCTGCAGCAGTCCACCGGCGTGACCCCGATGCAGTGGCTGCTCGGCCAACGCCTCGCACACGCCCAATCCCTGCTGGAATCAACCGATTACGGCATCGAACGAATCAGCCGCATGTGCGGCCTCGGCACCGCCACCAACCTACGCCGCCACTTCTCCGGCGTTATCGGGGTTACTCCGGCGGAATACCGCCGCACTTTCCAGCGGCGCTCACCGGCGGGTTCCGGTGCGGGTAGGAGCCCCTGGCATGGATCGGCGCCGGACTGAAGCGTTCGACCCATCGGTCCGGCGACGGAAAGCGCGTACCCTACGCGCTGCGCTGATGCGGCGTTCAGCACTCGCGTACCAGCGAATTCTGTTGTCTTGCAGTGAATATCGTTGACGCTTCAGGCGCGTGGTTCGGCAGCGTTGTGATCGCCGAGGGCTTCGGCTACCCCGCCACCGTAGGCGCCGCCCTCGCGGTTCTCGGCATTCTCCCGCGGAGTCCTTCACCGGACCTGCGCTCTCGGGAGCCGCCGCCTACTGCTGCCGGGGCAGGGACTACGCGCAGACCTTGTCACCTGCGGGAGGTTCGTCCGCATTGCGGCTTCCGAAGCCGGCCTACATGATTTCTCGATGGCACGGTGGTCGAACTCACGTCTGCTCCAGGAAGCGGATCCGCCGGCCGAGCGGTTACATGACCGTGTGACCCTGGTAGCCACTCGTACGACTGCACGCCCCGACGAGGCTGAGCGGATGCGGTGGCACATTCCCGCCATGCTGGCGCTGGCGCTCGGCGGATTCGGCATCGGCACAACCGAATTCGTCGCCATGGGTTTGCTGCCAGACATCGCTTCCGCCATGCGAGTCTCCGAACCGATCGCGGGGCACGCGGTGTCGGCCTACGCGCTCGGCGTGGTGATCGGCGCTCCGGTGATCGCCGCACTGTGCGCGCGAGTTCCGCGCAAGCGATTGCTCGTCGCGCTGATGGTGGCGTTCACCCTGGGTAACGTGGCCACCGTACTGGCACCCTCGTTCCAGACCTTGGTGCTCGCGCGGTTCGTCTCCGGGTTGCCGCACGGCGCCTACTTCGGTGTCGCCTCGCTCGCCGCCGCTACGCTCGCCCCGGTGGGGTAGCGCGCCAAGGCGATTGCCGCAGTTATGCTGGGGTTGAGCGCCGCCAATGTCGTCGGCGTTCCCGCCGCCACCTGGCTCGGCCAGCATCTGGGCTGGCGCGACGCGTTCGTGGTGGTCGCGGTGATCGGCGTCGCCACCGTCGCGGCCCTGATCCATTTCGTCCCGGAACTCACCGGCATCAAAGCGACCAACCCGATGACCGAACTCGGGGCGCTGCGCCGCCCGCAGGTGTTGCTGACCCTGCTGGTCGGTGCCGTCGGCTTCGGCGGCATGTTCGCCGTCTACACCTACATCGCGACCACGCTCACCGACGTCGCGGGAATGCGGGCTGGACTGGTGCCCGTGGTGTTGATGCTGTTCGGCGTCGGCATGGTGGTCGGCAACATCGCCGGCGGCGTGCTGGCCGACCGCGGTGTGGACCGAGCGATCTTCGCGATCGCCATGGCCGTCGTCCTCGCCGGTTTCGTCGCCGCCGCACACAACCCGTACACCGCGGCCGTCGGGGCATTCCTGGTCGGAGCCTCCGGGGCCGTGTTGTCGCCTGGCCTGCAGACCCGTCTGATGGATGTCGCGGCCGCCGCCCAAACGCTCGCTGCCGCCCTGAACCACGCCGCCCTGAACACCGCCAACGCCGCCGGTGCCTGGCTCGGAGGCATCGTCATCGCCGCGGGCCTGGGCTATTGCGCTCCCGCCATCGTCGGCGCGGGTCTCGCTGTGCTCGGCATCCTCCTCTTTCTCCTCACCACCTGGATCGCCCGCCGCCCCGCCACCCAACCCTGACCCCAGCGCGAGTGGTCCCTGTTGCGGCATCGGCCCCTTTGCTACCTTTGCCCACCGCTCGTCGGAACATACAGGGATGTATGTAAGTGTAACGACGATGTTCGAATGGTCCGAGACCGATGTGCTGATCCGCTATGCCGTCCGGGCGTTCATCGACAAGGAGATCCGCCCCAACCTGGACGTGCTCGACCGCGGCGAACTGCCGCCGTACCCGATCATTCGAAAACTGTTCAGCCAGTTCGGGATCGATGCCATGGGCGCCGAGGCCGTGGACAAGATGCTGGTCGAGCAGCGGGCACGCGGGGCAGCGGCCGCCGGCCCACGCGGGAGCCCGTCAGGGCCGGGCGTGCCCTGAACCGGGCGGTCCTGTGCCAAGTGCGTGTGCAGCATGAAAACGCGGTTTCTGCCGTGCGAACAGTTGCCATATTCGGTCATGAACCAACGGTAGGGTCAGAGTGTGCAGTTTCGGTACAACTTCCGCCTGTATCCCACTGTGGGACAACAGCGGTCGTTGGCGAAGGCATTCGGATGTGCCCGCGTGGTGTACAACGATGCACTGCGGGCGCGGCAGGAAGCTTTCGCGGCCGGGCAGCGGATCAGCGACGGAGAACTGTCCAAGCGGCTCACCGAATCGAAACACACTTCGGAGCGGAAATGGCTCCGGGAAGTGTCGTCGGTGGTTCTTCAGCAGGCAGTCGCCGACCTCAATGTTGCCTACCGAAACTTTTTTACGTCGGTGGGCGGCATACGAAAGGGTGCGAGGGTCGCGGCACCGAAGTACCGGTCTCGCAAGGACAATCGGCAGTCGATCCGGTTCACCAAGAACTCCCGGTTCGCGGTTACGGCTGGGCGCAGGCTTCGGCTGCCGAAGGTTGGGGTTAAACCGGTTCGCTGGTCGCGAGAGCTGCCTTCCGAGCCATCGAGCGTGACGATCGTGAAGGATGCGGCGGCCCGGTATTTCGCTTCGTTCGTGGTCGAAGTCGAGTCCGAGCTGCTGCCGCAGTCGGATTCCGAGGTCGGTATCGACTTGGGGCTGACTTCGTTCGCGGTGTTGTCGAACGACACCGTGGTCGAGAACCCGAGGTTCCTTCGCCGCGCCGAACGCAAACTCCGCAAGGCGCAGCAGTCCTTGTCCCGCAAGGACAAGGGCAGCAGGAACCGTGCCAAGGCGCGGGTTCGGGTGGCTCGTGCTCACGCCAGGGTGGCCGACGCGCGACGGGATCACGCGCACAAGCAGTCCACGGCGATCATCCGCGACAACCAAGCGGTGTTCGTCGAGGACCTGTGCGTCAAAGGTTTGGCATGTACCAGGTTGGCGAAGTCGGTCCACGACGCCGGATGGAGCATGTTCACTCGCATGTTGGAGGAGAAGTCCGCGCGGTACGGCCGACACTTCGGCAAGGTGGATCGCTGGTTCCCGTCCTCGCAGCTCTGCTCGGTTTGTGGAGCGCTGGGCGGAAAGAAGTCATTGCAGGTCCGGGAGTGGACGTGCATGTGCGGTGTGACCCATGATCGGGATGTGAACGCCGCGAGGAATATCTGGCCGCAGGGCGTGCGGCCAGTCCAACGCTTGTGGAGCTGGTGTCGGCCTCGGCCTCGGCCTCGGTCGAGCAGTCGGCGTTGAAGCAGGAACCCACCGGAAGCGCGGCACAGCCCGCACAGGCCGGAATCTCCCGCCTTCAGGCGGGAGAGGACGTCAAATGACCGAATACCGCGCGCGACGCCAAGTCGCTGATGATCTACGCGGGCAGCAACGAAATCCAAGTGACGCACATCGCCAAGAGCCTGCTCGCGCAGTAGTTCCCAAATCCTGGCTCGTCCGGAAAATATTGTGCTGCTACCAGCGGCCGCTCGGACGCGAGCCACCAGGGGGCCGCGAACCGCCGCGCCCGCGCGGCCGATCACACAGCGCGCAGCCGGTTCCGGCTGGCGTAGACGTGCTCGGCGATGAGGGTGGCGATGCGGTCCGGCGCCTCGAGCATCGGCACGTGGCCGACGCCGTTGACGAGGATGCGGTCGGCGGATTCGGGCAGTTCCTTCAGGTAGCGGCGGGCGTAGACGCGATTCGGGATGATCCGGTCGTATTCCGACAGCAGCAACCGGACCGGCGTCTGCAGGGTGGATAGATCTTCCTGCTCCGGCGAACGGATGCTGCCGAGAATCATCGGAATCATGGCGGGGCAGTGCAGCGCTGCCGCGATGGCGGCCGCGGTGTCGCGCCGCGATACCGCGGAGGCATTCTTGCTCAACGCGAGCCGCGTGATGCGTTGGGCGATCGGGTTGTCCACCGCGAATCCGCTCAGGTGCTTGGCGATTTCGACGAACGGGACCAGTGCGAGGAATTTCAGGGTGACCCGCAGCTGGGTGAGCGAGGGCGCGTGCCAGCCGCCTGCGGGAGCGATCAGCGTCAGCGTGCGGGCCCGGCCGCGGCGGGCGAGTTCGACGCCGACCCGGCCGCCGAGCGCGTTTCCCGCGATATGGCAGGTGCGCCAGCCGAGATCGTCGAGCTGGTCCTCGATCCGGTCGGCGAGCGCGTGCACGTCGACCGACCAGTTGTCCGCGGGCGCGCCGCCCCAGTGACCCGCGAACGCGGGCGCGAACACCTCGCACTGTGTCGACAGCCGCGCCGCGGTCTGTTCCCAGCAATGCGGCGACAGCATGAATCCGTGCAGTAACAGCAGCGGGTCGCCGGAACCCACGTGCAGTGCCTTGATCGGCTGGGGTTGAGCGGCGCAACCGCGTGCGACGGTCTTTCGCGGGGCGGTGCCGGAGCGATCGGCGGCAGCGGAGGACTTGGAGGTGTCAGACGACATCGTCATCACCCCTTCCTGGACGGCGGTGTCCGGGGGAGTTCATCTGACCAGCATTGTACGGTCGTGTAGTGCCGTACATCATCTCGACAGTGAACGTGAACGGTGTCCGCGCGGCAACGGGCAAAGGCATGCTCGCCTGGCTCACGGCCACTGAGGCCGACATCGTATGTCTGCAGGAAACGCGCGCCACCGACGAACAGGTCAGGGCCGCCCTGGCGCCCGCGCTCGATGCCGGGTGGTGGCTGTCGCACGCCGAGCCGGAGTCCAAAGGGCGCGCCGGTGTGGGAATCCTGTCCCGGCGCGCGCCGCACGCGGTAAGAATCGGTTTCGGCAGCAGCGAGTTCGGAGCGTCCGGCCGCTACCTCGAGGCGGACTTCGACCATGTCACCGTTGCCAGCGTGTACGTGCACTCGGGGGAAGCGGGCACCGTGCGCCAGGACGAGAAGTACCGCTTCCTGGCCGAACTCGGCGTCTACCTGGCCGCGCGTACCGGCGATTTCGTGGTGAGCGGGGACTGGAACATCGCGCACACCGAGCTCGATCTGAAGAACTGGAAAGGTAACCGGAAGTCGGCCGGGTTCCTGCCCGAGGAGCGCACCTGGATCGACGAGCTGCTTGCCGCGGGCTACGTCGACGTCGTGCGCAGGCTGCATCCCAGGGTCGAGGGGCCGTACAGCTGGTGGTCCTACCGCGGGCGCGCCTTCGACAACGATACGGGCTGGCGCATCGACTACCAGTTGGCCCGCGGTGATCTCGCCGCACGCGCCAAGCAGGCGGTGGTGGAACGCGCTGCCGCCTATGACCTGCGTTGGTCCGACCACGCGCCCGTCACGGTGCAGTACCGATGAGCCTCTCGCCCAAGGTGTTTCGCGTCCTCGGCGCGGTCGCGCTGGCGCTGGCGGTCGTCGCGGTCCTCGTGCTGCGCGGTGGCGGCCACGAGAACACCGCCGCCACGTACCTCGAGAGCGCTTACGCCACTGCGACGCAGACCTCGGCACCCGGTGTCACCGCCCCGCACGGATCCTCCGCGTCGCCGATCACCCAGGCGCTCGGCGTCCCGGACCGCGCCTACGCCACGCTGCGCGAAATCGACGCGGGCCGCTGGCCCGACTCGGCGAACGCCGCTGGCACCAAAGGCGGCGAACGCTGGATGAACCGCGGCGGCGACCTGCCCGCCGCGGACGCATCCGGTAAACCGATCACTTACCAGGAGTGGGACGTCAATCCGAAACAGCCCGGCCGATCCCGGGACGCCGAACGCATCGTCACCGGCAGTGACGGCTCGGCCTGGTATACAGGCGACCACTACAAGACCTTCACGAGGATGCGCTGATGCCGAAATCGGTCACGTTGTCGCAGTTCCTTGCCCGTCCGGTCGGCGAAGGCGCCGAGCATACTCCCACTCGGTCCACACCACCCACGCTCGGCGTTCTCGCGGTCGACGCCGCCGAGTTCAGCGGGCTGCGAGACAAGGTGCTCTCCGGCTACCTGGTGCGCGAGCTACGCGGCGCGAAAATGCGCACCACCGCAGGTGTTTTCGACGAGTTCGCCGCCGCGTTCCAGTTCCCGTACTACTTCGGCGAGAACAAGGACGCCTTCGACGAATGTCTCCGTGACCTGGACGATTTCATCGGGGACGCGCCCGGATACGTTGCCGCGGTCCGCGACTCGGCCGAGCTGGCCGCCGACGAGCTGGTCGAGCGGGACTGGTTCGCCGAGGCCATGCGCGACTGCGCGGCCTACTGGGCTCGGCGCGAGGTGGCCTTCCGTGTGGTGTTACAGGGGGACGCGCCCGACATCCAGGACGTGTCGCTGCGGCTGTGACGTGCGCGCTTACGTCAGCTTGTCCGCCAGATCCTCGCCTAGCAGCACGAACACGTCGACGGTGTGCTCGATCAGTTCGTCGCGGGTGAGGTTCAGGTCGCCTTGGAGCCAGGCGGTCAGCGTCTGCACCAACCCGCCGACCAGGTACATGGCGCGGAAATCGATTGCGGGGTCCGGGGCGGCGTCGCTCATCCGGTAGAAGTCGATGCCCTCCGCGGCCACCATCCGCGCGAACACCCGCACCGTCTCGGTGGTGCGGGCACGCAGCTCCGGCGTCGCCATGCCCGCGATCAGGGCGACTTTCGCCTTGCGCGGGTCGTCGGTGAGCAGATGCACGCCCGCGGTGATCGCGGCGTGCGCGGTCGCGCGGGTGTCCGCTGGGGCGGTGCCTACCGCCACGAGGATAGCGGCCGCGAGTTCCTCCGCGATCCTGTCGATCAGCGCCGCGAGGACGGCGTCGCGGCTGTCGAAATTCTCGTAGTAGTACCGCTCGTTGAGCCCGGCCTGCGCACACAACCCGGAGACGGTCAGCTTCGCCACCCCTTCGGTCCCGACGATCTCCAGCGCGGCCTCCAGTAGCGCCGCGCGCCGCTGCGCCCGGCGCTGCTGCGCCGAAATGCCCCCATAGGTCCGCTGCGCGGTCACGACACGATTCTCGCACGGTGTCAATTCTGGTAGAGGATATTGCCAGAAGTGTAGATCTGGTGGATGCTGTTGCCAGATGCTCTCGATGAGGAGGCGACGATGTCCGAGCCCGGCTATTTCAGTGACCAATCGATGATTCGGCGAGTCATGAGCAAGCGTGCGGTAGGTCTCACGTACGGCCTGCGCGCCCTGGTCGTCGGGGCGGTGCACCCGCTGCTCTACGTCGGTACCGCGGAGAACACCGAGCATCGGATGACGCCTTACACCAGGCTCGCGCTGACCGGGCATCTGTTCGAGGCCGTGTTCCTCGGCAGCAAGGCCGAGGCCGACCGCGCGCTGACCTTCACCACGAAGAAGCACGCCAGGGTGCGCGGCGCGCTGCCAGAGGACGCGGGCCCACGCCATCCGGCGGGCACCGATTACTCCGCGCTCGACCCACATCTGATGTTCATGACGATGGCCTTCACCTTCGACTCCGCCGAGGCGATGCACGACCTGCTGGTGCGCACCATGACCGATGGCGAACGCGAGGGCCTCTACCAGGATTACGTGCGCTGGGGCGAGCTGTTCGGCATGCCCGCGGACGCGGCGCCGGGCAGCTACCGTGAGTTCCGCGCGTTCTTCGACGGCTACCTTGCCTCCGATGAGCTGTTCCTCACCGACGAGGCGCGGCTGGTCGGCTCCTATCTGGCCGGACAGCGCGTGCCCTATGCGCAGGCTGTGCCGTTGCAGCAAGTCACCTCCGCGTTCTACCTGCTGGTACAGGGCAGCCTGCCACCGCGGATTCGCCAGATGTACGGGATGCGCTGGGGTGTTGGCGACGAGGTCACCTACCGGGCGCTGTCGCGGGCCGTCCGCACCGCGCACGTGTCGGTCCCGCTGGTGCCGCCGGTGCTGCGCGGCACGCTGGCCGGGCCGAGCGCACCCGTCTACAAACTGATCTCCAAGCGCGAACACGAATTGGCCGGCACCGGGCGGCCGAGCATGCCCGGTATCGATCCGCGCAACTGGGTGCAGCGAAATTCGGCTTGAGCCTCATGCGAAGATCGGGGTATGTCCAGTCCTGCGCAAACCCCGGCCGCTGAACGCAAGCAGCGGGTCCTGTCCGGGATCCAGCCGACCAGCTCCTCCTTCCATCTCGGCAACTACCTTGGCGCGCTGCAGTACTGGGTGACCATGCAGGACGACTACGACGCGCTGTACTTCATCCCGAACCTGCACGCGATCACGGTGCCGCAGGATCCCAAGGAGCTGAAGGCGCGCACCAAGGCCGCCGCCGCACAGCTGCTGGCGCTCGGCATCGACCCGAAGAAGTCCACCCTGTTCACGCAAAGCCAAGTGCCCGAGCACGCCGAGTTGACCTGGGTGCTCAGCTGCATCACCGGTTTCGGCGAAGCCAGTCGGATGACCCAGTTCAAGGACAAGTCGGTGAAGCAGGGTGCGGAGAACGCGACCGTGGGCCTGTTCACCTACCCGGTGTTGATGGCCGCGGACATCCTGCTCTACCGCGCCCACCAGGTCCCGGTCGGCGAGGACCAGCGCCAGCACCTGGAGCTGACCCGAAACCTGGCCCAGCGCTTCAACACTCGATTCAAGAAGACGTTCGTGGTCCCGGAGGCCCACATCGTCAAGGGCACGGCGAAGATCTACGACCTGCAGGACCCGACCGCGAAGATGAGCAAGTCGGCCGCCTCCGACGCGGGCCTGATCAACCTCCTTGACGATCCGAAGGTCACCGTCAAGAAGGTGAAATCGGCGGTTACCGACACCGAACGCGAGATCCGCTACGACCAGGAGCGGAAGCCGGGCGTCAGTAACCTGCTGGTGATCCTGAGTTCCCTGACCGGCGCGCCGATCGTCACGCTGGAAAAGGATTTCGAGGGCAAGGGCTACGGCGATTTGAAAGCCGACGTCGCCGACGCGTTGGTCGAATTTGTCACGCCGTTGCGTGCGAAAGTGCAAGAGTACTTGTCGGATCAAGGCGAACTCGACCGCATCCTCGCCGCCGGCGCGGAGCGGGCGCGCGAGATCGCCGGCAACACCCTCGCACAGGTTTACGACCGGGTCGGCCTACTGGGTCGCTAGGGCGGCTGCCTCGCGTTCGCTCGGCCCGGCGCATAAGCGCCTACGTCGAGCGTTCGCTCGGCCCGGCGCATAAGCGCCTACCTCGAGCGTTCGCTCGGCCCGGCGCATAAGCGCCTACGTCGAGCGTTCGCTCGGCGCGGTGCATGAGCGGCTACGTCGAGCGTTCGCTCGGCCCGGCGCGGGTTGCGGACGGACTTCCTCCGGCTGCACCCGTTATGCGGCACCTGCGAGGCTCTTGTTTCGAAGGAGCGAATGGTGCAGGTGATCGACAACATCAAGACCGGGATCGAACGCCGGATACAAGCGCTGCCGTGGCTGGATCATCTGGTGCGGGCGGGCGGACGGTATCAGCGACAGCGCGGTAACTACTACGCCGCAGGAATCACGTATTTCACTGTCCTGTCGCTGTTTCCGCTGTTGATGGTTGCGTTCGCGGTCGCGGGCATCGTGTTGTCCAGCAATCCGGAACTGCTCGGCGAGCTACAGACCAAGATCGTCGACAACATCCCTGGCTCGCTCGGCACCCAGCTGAACGACCTCGTCGATCAGGCGGTCGAATCGCGAGGCACGGTCGGCACCCTCGGCCTGTTCGCCGGCGTTTACGCCGGCCTCGGCTGGATGGCCAACCTGCGGGCCGCGCTCACCGAGCAGTGGGAGCAGAAGAGTCCGGACGGAAACTGGTTGCTGACCAAACTCTCGGATCTGGGCGCGTTGATCGGCCTCGGCCTTGCCTTCGTGGTCTCGCTGGGGCTGTCGGCATTGGCGTCGAGCACTCTCGGGGCGCAGTTGCTCAGCACCCTGGGCCTTGCCGATCTGCCTGGCGCTGGGCTGCTGCTGGCGCTGGTGTCGATCCTGCTGGGATTCCTCGCCTCCTGGGCGGTGTTCGCCTGGATCATCGCGCGGCTGCCGCGGGAGCCGGTCACGCTGGCCAGCGCGGCCGAGGCGGCGGCACTGGCCGCGGTGGTTTTCGAGGCGTTCAAGATCGTCGGCTCGGTCTACCTACACTCCGTACTGAGCAGTCCCGCGGGCGCCACGTTCGGCTCGATCCTCGGTCTGATGGTGTTCAGCTACATCACCTACCGCATCATCCTGTTCGCCACCGCCTGGGCCGCCACCGCCGCCGAGAATGAACCCGAGGCCGACGTTCCCGCGCCCGGTCCCGCCGTCATCGCGCCGCGGGTCAGCGCCCGCGACGTGTCCGTAGGGGTGGGCGCCGCCTTCTTCGGCGCGGGCGCCCTTGCGGCCCTGGCGCTTTCGGCACTGCGTCGACCGCATGGTCGCCGTTGACGCACGCGCAACCCGGTACTCACCAACGCGCAGCCTGCCGAGACCTACGACAGGTCGAGGTGCTCGACGACCGGGCACAGCCCGGCGAGTTCGATAGCCCGGTTCATCCAGTGCTGATGGTTCACCTCGGTCACCGGTTCTCCCTGAGCTTGTAGCGCAGCACGGCAACATCGCCGAGCTGGGTGACGTCGATCAGCCGCATCCTGCGAGTCGGGCCGCCAGGGAACTGCGCAGGGTTCAGGAACCGCGGGGCACCGGAATCGCCCACCAGGTTGGGGCCGATCGCGACATGCAGCTCGTCGGCGAGCCCAGCCGACAGGAACGCGGTGTGCATGTGGCTGCCGCCCTCGACCATCAGCCGCCCGACACCGCGGCCTCCGAGATCGTCGAGCATCGCGCCGAAATCGATCGTCTCGCCGAGCGATACGACATCGGCCAGCCCGCCGAGTCGTTCGGTTGCCTTCTGCGCGCCGGCCATTGTCGTGTAGACGACGGGCCGGTGCTCCTCGGTACCGTGGTGCCAGAACATCGCATCCCGGTCGAGGTGGCCGCTGGCCGTGACAGTGACCTTCAAGGGCTGCGCCGTGCGCCCAGCCGAGGCGCGCTCGGCTTGCCGGGCTCGGCTTTTGACGATCAGGCGCGGGTTATCGCTGCGGATGGTCTCGGCGCCGATCAGGATGGCGTCGGATTCGGCTCGGACCTGGTCGACGCGATCGAAGTCCTCGGCGTTGGACAGCAGAAGCCGCTCCGGGCTGGTGTCGTCGATGTAGCCGTCGATGCTGACCGCAACCGACAGGAGCACGAACGGGCGCGTCACGATGCGACGACCGTCCACCGCTGCGCGGCAGTGCGGAACTCGGCGACGTCGGGCAGGCTGCTTGCCGAGTCCAGCAGATCGTCGAGTATGCGCACGTTGTGTAAGACCCGTTCCGATCCGGTGCTGACACCGACCTGCGTTGCGGCCGGGCCAAGCGCGGCAGCGGACTCGACTTCGCCCGCACGGGCGTATGCGACTACGGTGCGACGAGGGAGTGACACGACGACGACCTCTCCAGCGGCGGTCGGGGCTCGCACCCGAACCTGATCGGTTTCACCGGCACCCGGGCCGATCGGCACCTGCCGACCGAGGGTGTTGTTCGCCAGCGTAGTTGTTGCGGGCATACCGGGATCGGGTTCGTGTAACTGCGATCGGATGTCCGCGAGGGCCCTCTCGAACCGCACAATGGCCTCCGGCGCCGCGGACGCCAGCGCGTTCTCGGCTGGTCGGGCGTAGGCGTGCCGCTGTGCTCTGGACCTCCCAGTTCGCTACCGTCCGCGCGACGATGTTCAGCTCGGCCGCCAACTCGTCGATGCCGGTGTGCCCTCGAACCCTCCCAGGGGCGCCCTCTGCGTGCCGGACTACCGCCGCCGTCTGGCCTGTCGCGCGCCGACCAGCAGGGCGAGAATCAGAATGATGCCGCCGACGATCAGCAGGGTATTTGTATTGACACGCCGGTCCTCCGCAGGGGGCGCGGCGGTATATCCGCTCCCACTCGCGGGTGGTGCGGCGACGGCGACATCGGTCTGCGTGGACTGGACGGTGGTCTCGCGCATATCACCGATCGTCGTGCCGCGGGGGAGCGCGAAACCGTAGTCGAGCAGGCGGGCTGCCTGTTCCCACGGGCGCAGCGGGCGCACATCGGCCTTCAATAAAGTGACGGCGAGCCTGCGGCCGTCACGCTGGGCGGCGACGACGAATGTCTGCCGCGCGTCGTCGGTGAACCCGGTCTTGCCGCCGAGGGTGCCCTCATAGTTGTAGAGCAGGTGGTTGTCGTTGGCGATGGCGAAGCCGGGGTGGTCGGTATCTCCGGGGATTCTCGGGTCCGCGGGATAGCCGGGGAAGTCGACCTGCTCGGTGTGGATCAGCTCGGCGAACAGCGGAATCGTCATGGCCTCGCGGAACAGCAGGGCCAGGTCGTAGGCTGAGGTGCTCATGCCGGGGCCATCCAGGCCGGAGGGACTGGCCGCGCGAGTGTCCAAGGCACGCAACGACTTCGCCACTTCGTTCATTTTCGCGACGGTTGCCGCGTCGCCGCCGAGCTGGGCGGCGATGGCGTGCGCCGCGTCGTTGCCGGAGGCCATGATCAGCGCCTGCAGCAGTTGCCGGTTGGTGTAGAGCCCGCCGGAACCGATACCGACCTTGGTGCCGTCGACGTCGGCGTCTGCTTGCGTGCCGACCACCACCTTGTCCAGATCCAGCGTTCGCAGTGCCACCGTGGCGAGCAGCACCTTGATCGTGCTGGCCGGCCGATAGCGTCCGTGCGGGTCCTTCGCCGCCAGCACCTCGCCGGTGTCCAGGTCGGATACGAGCCAGGCCGTCGCCGAAATGTCCTGTGGCACCGGTGGTGCGTCTTGTGGCAGTACCACACCGCAGTCGCCGAGTCGGGCGCCGCCGATCGGGGGTGTGGGGACCGGCAGCGGCGTCGGCGTCGGCTGTCCGGGCGCGGGCACCTCGGATTCGTCGATCGGCGCGGGCGGCTGCATCTTCTGCGGACAGCCGTCGGTGTTCGGGGTGGCGAACGGCGTGGTCGTGCTCGGCGCGGCGAGCGAGGGCGTGGCCGCCGACCCGATCGCGGCGATGGCCAGCACGGCGCCGACGCAGAGCGTGACGCGTCGACGGAACTCCCTGATCTTCATCGGCAGTGAGCCTAGCGAGCGATCGGCCTGGAGGCCGAAGGCGATCCAGATTACCGCTGACGTATTGACAGTTACTGCTAAATAGGAGTTACTATCAAAAAGTATTAACATTCACTTTCCGGAGGGCTTGATGAAATCCGACTCGACCCGCCGCTGGCTTGCCCTCGGCGCGCTGGCGGTGGCGATGCTCACCATTGGGCTCGATGTCACCGTGCTGACCGTGGCGCTGCCCACGCTCGCCGTCGACCTGAACGCGAATACCTCCGCGCTGCAGTGGTTCAGCAGCGCGTACACGCTGGCGCTGGCCGCCGTGATGCTGCCCGCCGGCGCGCTCGGCGACCGCTACGGCCGCAAGAAGTTCCTGCTTGCCGCGCTGCTGCTGTTTGGAGCCGCGTCTATCGCCTGCACCGTGTCCAGCTCGGCTGGTCAGCTCATCGCAGCGCGCGTCGTGCTCGGGATCGCGGCGGCGGCCATGATGCCGCTGTCGATGTCGGTGCTGCCCGCGATGTTCCCCGAGCCGGTTGAACGGCAGCGCGCGCTCACGATCTGGATCACCTCGACCGCGATCGGACTGCCGCTCGGCCCGATCGTGGGCGGCTGGCTGCTGCGCAACTTCTGGTGGGGCTCGGTGTTTTTGATCAACGTGCCGATGGTGGTGATCGGCGCGGTCGCCGTCGCCGTACTGGTGCCGGAATCACGTAGCGCCTACCGCTACCGCATCGATCTGCCCGGCGTCGTGCTGTCGGCAGCAGGCATGCTCGGACTCACGTACGGCTTCATTCGAATCGGCGAGGAGAGGTGGGGCGACGGACCCGCCTGGGCTACCGTCCTGGCCGCAGCGCTGCTACTCGGCGCGTTCCTGTTGTGGCAGCACAGGACGGCGCATCCACTGGTGGACCTCGCGCTCTTCGCCGCCGACGGATTCCGATGGGGCACAGCGTTTTCCATCATGGTGAACTTCGCCATGTTCGGCATGTTCTTCGCCGTTCCGCAGTACTTCCAGGCAGTGCTCGGCGTGGACGCGCTCGGCAGCGGCCTGCGGCTGCTTCCGCTGATCGGCGGATTGCTGGTCGGCAGCAGACTGGTGGACCGGGTGCTGCCGAAGCTGGGCATTCGCGTAGTGCTCACTGTGGGGTTCGCACTGCTCGCGGGCTCGCTCGCGCTGGGCGCGCTGACGACTGTGGACAGCGGGTACGGGTTCACTGCACTGTGGATCACGCTGCTCGGCGTGGGAATGGGCCTTGCGACGCCCGCGGCCATGGGTTTGGCGATGGGCGAGCTGACCGCCGAGCGCTCCGGGTCCGGGTCCGCGCTGCTGCAGGCACTGCGCCAGGGCGGCGGCACCATCGGCGTCGCGGTTCTCGGCACCGTCTTGTCCACCCGATACCGGTCGGAATTGGGTGAGCTGAATCGCGATCCGCTCGCCGACGGCGTCAACGCGGGCGTCGCGACCGCTGAGAAGCTCGGCGATCCGTCGATACTGCACCACGTGCAGAGCGCATTCGTCGGCGGAATGGGCGCGATGCTGTGGGCCTGTGCCGCACTCTGCCTGCTCTCGGCCGCGGTCGCCGCGGCGTTCGTCCGTGCGAAGCGACCCGTCGAGGTGGCCGAGCCTGGTACGGCAGAATCGATCCATGTCGGTTGAGCTACCCGCGAGTGGGACGGCGCAGGGTCTGCGCGAGCGGAAGAAGGAGCGAACCCGCCGGACGATTCGCCTGGAGGCGTTCCGGCTGTTCCGCGAGCAGGGCTACAACGAGACGACGATCGAGCAGATCGCCGCTGCCGCCGATGTCTCGCCGAGCACCTTCTTCCGCTACTTCCCGACCAAGGAGCAGCTGGTGCTCGCCGACGACCTCGACCCGGTGATCATCGACGCGCTGCGCCGCCAGCCGCGCGACGTCACGCCGATGGCCGCCTTCCGTAGCGCGGTGATCGAGGTCTTCGGGAATCTGCCTGCCGCCGAGATTGCCTTCGAGCAGGAGCGGCAGGCGCTGCTCTATCACGTACCTGAACTGCGGTCGGCCATCGGCTTGGAGATCATGCGCAGCATCGATCTCATCGCGGGTCTCTTGGCCGATCACATCGGCAGGTCCGCCGACGACTTCGAGGTGCGAGCGGCGGCGGGCGCGATGGCGGGCGCCGCCCTGGCCATTTCGACGATGACGCCGATGAACACCGAGAACATCACCCGCCTACTGGATTTCATGGATGCGGGCCTTCCGCTCGGACCAGGCCACGAGGCCGAGCAGGACTGAGGATCCGGCCGGTCGGATTCCGGTCCGCAGCCGCGGCTCGGGATCGAACCGGGGCACGTGGTGCCACCTACTGCGCGCCTGCGGTACTCGAGTGTGCCAGACGTTCGGTAGTGTCGTCGTTCACCGTCGCGAAGAAGCCGCCGATCACGTCCTCGATCTCGGCAATCGATTCCGCGCAGTAGAGGGTTGGCTGGTAGTGGGTGATGTCGTAGACCGCGCTGCCCATTTCGGCGACGTCGAGCGGGCGCAGCTCGGCGTGCCGGAACTCCTCGATCTCGCCGTAGGAGGACAGCAAACCTGCCCCATAGCACCGGATCTCGTCGCCTTCGCGGACAACGCCGAATTCCATCGAGAACCAGAACACGTTGGCGAGGAACTTCAGCGCGCTTTCACTGCTCAGCCTCCCCACGGCCGCGCCGACCTCGGCATAGACGGCCGCGAACCGGGGGCTGGCGATCTGGTTGGCGTGCCCGATGATCTCGTGGATGGCGTCCGGCTCCGGAGTGTACAGCGGTGCCGAGTGGTGCCGGATGTATTGCGTGGAGTGGAAGATCCGATCAGCGAATGAGCCGAAGAACTGCCGCAGCGGAACCAGGCCCGCGGCCGGGACATAGCGGAACCCGCTGAGCGGCGCGAGCGCCGCGGACACCTCGTCCAACTGCGGGATGTGATCGTTCGGCAGAGCGAGTGCTTCGGCCGCCGCGAGCACCTCCCCGCTGGCGTATGTGCGGTGCTTACGGGCGAGTTCGGCGGACACGATCCGCCACACCTGCTGTTCCTCATCGGTGTAGGCGATGTGGGGGAGCGGTGAGCCTGGTGTGTAGTTCAGCGCCAGCGCAGCGATAGCGTTGCGCCGGGCCCGATAGTCGGAGTCGTGCACGCCGGGATGTTCGTCACTCAGGTGCACCTTCACATCACCCTCGCCGGTGCGGGTCACCGGCGAGTACAACTGAGCCTCGCTGAACATACCTCGATGCAAGCACTGCTCGGCGCTTCCGACAACAAAAGCCCGTCCAGCTGGGCATATTGCCTAGCTGAACGGGCTTTTCCATGCGATTCCGGCAGAGGGGGTAGCTCAATGGGCTCTGATCAGTGGTGGGCGTGCAGCGAGTGCACCACCGCGTGCCCCTTGCCGCGCCCGATCATCCACTTGTTCACCGGGGTGGTCAGTACGAACGCCACCGCGAGGGAGAACACGAGGGTGGTCCAGAACAGCGCGCTGTCCAGGTGGGCGTCCATGGCGCCGGGGACGGCGAGGATCACGGCGTTGTCCACGATCTCCATCACCGTGATCGACACGGTGTCGGCCGCGAGTGCCGTGGTGACGGCAGCGGCTAGGGGCAGGCCCGCCTTCAGCACGCCGCGCATGGTGAACGCGTAGCCGAACAGGAACGCCAGCACGATGGCCAGGACCGTCGTCGAGGCGTTGTTCCAGCCGAGCGCGGTGCCGATCACCATGCCGAGAATCTCGCCGATGGCACAGCCGGTCAGGCAGTGCAGTGTCGCCGCGGCCGCCGTCCGCCAGGTAGCCGGAGCGTACCGACCGGCATGGTCTTCGGCAGTGTGTGTCGCATGTGCGGAGTGGAAAACGTGTTCTCTGGACCGCTCGTACCTGTACTCCATGCGCCTTACTATACCCCCGTAAGGTATCTATTCGGAAGATGGAGTTCGCGATTTGCCAGACATGAGCGGGCCTCGTGCCGCAAGATAACGAAAGGATGAAGGAGGGCGCATGAAATCCGTGCGGATCGATCTCGACCAGAAGTTACTCGACGACGCGGCCGCCATCATGGGTACGTCGACGAGCCACGCCACCGTCAACGAGGCTCTGCGCCGAATCGTCGTGCACGAGCGCCAGCTGCACCACCTCGAAAAGTTGGCTGCCAACGCGTTCTTCGACCTACCCGAGTCGGGGGCGGTAGCAGTCGACCGATAGCCGCCGCGGACCACGCAACCTGCTGCCGGGCGGTTGGAGGGCCACCCACGGCACCGTGCATCGTGTGCGCGGGACGTGTCGGTGGGGGCTGGCAGAATCCGGGGGACTGTTGATGCGGCCGAGGGGTGGAATTATGGCGGTCTCTCTTGTCGATGTGCCTGCCGCGCAGCGGCCGCGGGAGCGATTGGTGGCGCTCGGGCCGCAGGCGCTCACCGATGTGGAGCTGCTCGCGCTGTTGTTGCGGCACGGCAGGCGTGGCGCGAGTGCGTTGGATCTGGCAGTGGAATTGCTGGTCGAGCACGGTGGGCTCGCGGGGTTGGCGGCGGCGCGCCCGGAGGAGTTGGTACGCGGGGCCGGGGTCGGCGTGGCGAAGGCGTCCGCCATCATCGCTGCGTTCCATCTGGGCGCGCGAGCGCGGGGCGAAGAGGATGCGTCGATCCGGCTGGCCACTCCCGCCGACGTGGCCTCAGCCGCCCGGCCGCTGTTCGCCGGGGCGCGGGTGGAGCGGCTGCTCGTCTTGGTGTGTGATGCGCAGAACCGGTTGCGGCGCAAGGTGTTCGTCGCGGAAGGCGCCGTCGACCAGGTCGCCGTCCCGGTGCGGGAGATCATGAACACGGTCCTGCGGCACGACGGCCGCGCCTTCGCCGTAGTACACAACCACCCCTCGGGCGACCCGACCCCCAGCGTGGACGACCGGCGCGCCACCACCTTTCTCACCGAGGCGGCCCACACGGTGGGCCTGCGATTCCTCGACCATGTGGTGATCGCGGGAGAGGAATGGGCCAGTGCATCCGGGTTACCGGCGTGCTGACGGGTAGGTCCACCCCGGACTGAGCAACCGGCGCGAGAGCGAAAGCCGCCACCATCGAAAGATGGAGGCGGCCTTCTTTCTTCGAGACCGGAGGGTCAGCGGGTGAACAGCAGTGCGCGCTTGACTTCCTGGATGGCCTTGGTGACTTCGATACCACGAGGGCACGCGTCGGTGCAGTTGAAGGTGGTGCGGCAGCGCCAGACGCCTTCGACGTCGTTGAGGATGTCGAGGCGTTCGCGGGCGGCTTCGTCCCGGCTGTCGAAGATGAAGCGGTGCGCGTTCACGATCGCGGCCGGGCCGAAGTAGCTGCCGTCGCTCCAGTACACGGGGCAGGAGGTGGTGCAGCAGGCACAGAGGATGCACTTGGTGGTGTCGTCGAACCGGGCGCGATCGGCCTGGCTCTGGATGCGTTCGCGGGTGGGCTCGTTACCCGAGGTGATCAGGTAGGGCTTGACGGCGCGGAACGCGTCGAAGAACGGCTCCATGTTCACCACGAGGTCCTTTTCCACGGGAAGGCCGCGGATCGGCTCGACGGTGACGGTGACGGACTTGCCGTCCTTGGGCAGCATGTCCTTCATCAGCACCTTGCACGCCAGCCGGTTGACGCCGTTGATGCGCATCGCATCGGAACCGCAGACGCCGTGCGCGCAGGAGCGGCGGAAGGTGAGCGTGCCGTCGAGGTAGGACTTGATGTAGATCAGCACGTTCAGGAAACGGTCGGTCGTCAGGACCGGCACCTGGAAGGACTCCCAGTGCGCGCCCTTGTCGTCCTCCGGGTTGAACCGGGCCACCTTGACGGTGATCATCACCGAGCCCTCGGGGACCGGTGCGGGAGCCTGTGTCGCGGGTGCTTCGGCTACAGCAGTCATCAGTACTTACGCTCCATCGGCTCGTAACGGGTCTGCACCACCGGCTTGAAGTCGAGACGGATGTCCGAGAGGAGACCCGAGCCCTCCTTGTAGGCCATCGTGTGCCGCATGAAGTTGACGTCGTCGCGGTGCGGGTAGTCCTCGCGGGCGTGGCCGCCGCGCGTTTCCTTGCGGTTGAGCGCACCGACCACGGTGACCTCGGCCAGCTCGAGCAGGAAGCCGAGTTCGACGGCCTCGAGCAGGTCGCTGTTGTACCGCTTTCCCTTGTCCTGCACCGTGATCCGCGCGTAGCGCTCCTTGAGCGCGTGGATGTCGGTGAGGGCCTGCTTGAGCGTGTCCTCGGTGCGGAAAACCGAGGCGTTGTTGTCCATCGAGCGCTGCAGCTCGGTGCGGATGTCGGCCACCCGCTCGTTGCCGTGCTCGCTCAGCAGCATGGCCAGCCAGTCCTGCACCATCTGCGCCGGCTGCTCCGGCAGCTCCACGAAGTCGCTGCGCTGCGCGTACTCCGCGGCGGCGATGCCCGCGCGGCGACCGAATACGTTGATGTCCAGCAGCGAGTTGGTGCCGAGGCGGTTGGCGCCGTGCACCGAGACGCACGCGCACTCGCCCGCCGCGTACAGGCCGGGCACCACGTCGGAGTTGTTGCGCAGCACCTCGCCGCGGATCCGGGTCGGGATGCCACCCATCACGTAGTGACAGGTCGGGAACACCGGCACCAGTTCCTTCACCGGGTCCACGCCGAGGTAGGTGCGGGCGAACTCGGTGATGTCGGGCAGCTTCTCCTCGAGCACGTCCTCGCCGAGGTGGGTCACGTCGATGTAGACGTAGTCCTTGTTCGGCCCCGCGCCGCGGCCTTCCAGCACCTCGAGCACCATCGAGCGGGCCACGATGTCGCGCGGCGCGAGGTCTTTGATGGTGGGGGCGTAGCGCTCCATGAAGCGCTCGCCGTCGGCGTTGCGCAGGATGCCGCCCTCGCCGCGGACCGCCTCGGAGATCAGGATGCCGAGGCCGGCAAGACCTGTCGGGTGGAACTGGTGGAACTCCATGTCCTCCAGCGGCAGACCCTTGCGGAACACGATCGCCATGCCGTCGCCGGTCAGCGTGTGCGCGTTCGAGGTGGTCTTGTACATCCGGCCCGAGCCGCCGGTGGCGAACACGATCGACTTGGCGTGGAAGACATGGATGTCGCCGGTGGCCAGCTCGTAGGCGACGACACCGGTCGCGACCGGGCCGCGGTCGGTCTCGGTGAGCACCAGATCCAGCACGTAGAACTCGTTGTAGAACTCCACGTCGTGTTTGACGCAGTTCTGGTAGAGCGTCTGCAGGATCATGTGGCCGGTGCGGTCGGCGGCGTAGCACGCGCGGCGGACCGGGGCCTTGCCGTGGTCGCGGGTGTGGCCGCCGAAGCGGCGCTGGTCGATCTTGCCTTCGGGCGTGCGGTTGAACGGCAGGCCCATCTTCTCCAGGTCGAGCACCGCGTCGATGGCTTCCTTGGCCATGATTTCCGCGGCGTCCTGGTCGACCAGGTAGTCACCACCCTTGACGGTGTCGAAGGTGTGCCATTCCCAGTTGTCCTCTTCGACGTTGGCCAGCGCGGCACACATGCCACCCTGGGCAGCGCCGGTGTGGCTGCGGGTCGGGTACAGCTTGGTCAGCACCGCCGTCCGAACACGCGGGCCCGCCTCGATCGCGGCACGCATACCCGCGCCACCCGCGCCGACGATTACGACGTCGTAGCGATGCTCCTGAATCCGGGATTCACTCATGCCTGCACCTCGCTGCGCTCGGCTCCGGCATGTGCGAAGCACGCTGAGTCGATGATTCGTTCGCTGCGCTCACTCATGGAGGTGGCCCGTTCCTAACTGATGTTGGGGTCGAAGGTGAAGATGACGTAGGTGCCCACGCCCATGATCAGGATCATCGAGATGGCCAGCAGCGTGTTCAGCCAGAACCGGGTCGAGTCCTTGCGGGAGTAGTCCGCGATCACGGTGCGCAGCCCGTTGCCGCCGTGCAGTTGGGCGAGCCACAGCATGGTCAGGTCCCAGAACTGCCAGAACGGGCTGGACCAGCGACCGGCCACGAAGGCGAAGTTGAGGCGCTTCACACCACCGTCGAGCAGCAGCATGATCGACATGTGGCCGAACACGAGCACGATCAACAGCAGGCCGGAGAAGCGCATGAACAGCCACGCGTACTTCTCGAAGTTGTTGTTCGAGCGGGCGCGCGGCGAGCGGGGCAGATCCAGGCTGGCCGGACGGTCGTACGACTTCCCGATGACAGGTGCGGTCATTGTGTCAGTGCTCCGTGAACAGGTAGAAGAACTGGCGTCCGATCGCGGGAACCGCCAGCAGGAACCAGATCGCGAGGATGACCCAGAGCATCAGGCGCTGGTATTTCGGGCCCTTGGACCAGAAGTCCACCAGGATCACGCGGACGCCGTTGAGCGCGTGGAACAGCACGACGGCGACAAGGCCCATCTCCATCAGCGCGACGATGGGGTTCTTGTAGGTCTCGATCGCCTCGTTGTAGGTATCGGGGCTGACCCGCACCAGCGCGGTATCCAGGACATGAACGAAGAGGAAGAAGAAGATGGCGACGCCGGTGATCCGGTGCAGTGCCCATGACCACATTCCGGGGTCGCCTCGGTACAGCGTCTTCCGCTTCGGCTGGGCCGAAGCTTCAATCGTGGTCATAGCGTGCGGTCGCCTCCAACGTCGTTGATGGACCCGGTTGCAGGTCCGACGCCGGCGCCGTTGGGGGGCGAATGCCCAGGTGGCAGCACTTTGGCCCGCCGAAGGGAACCTGAACCGATCTGTTGTGGACTCTAATCCTCTCTCGGTGCCGGAACTAATTCGGAGTGCCGTGCGTTGCGCGACAATCGGCCGGGTTAGGTTTACCTTTCTTGATATGCGCGGGGTTCTGTCGTTGCCCTTGCGCGGCCATGTTCGGCCCAGTTCGAGAGGGGTTCCCCGTGTCGCAAATCGACTGGAATGTCTTGCGTGACAACGCTATTCGAATTATGTATAACGCCTATGCGCCGTACTCGCGGTTTCCGGTCGGCGCCGCCGCCCTCAGTAGCGATGGCCGAATTGTGAGCGGCTGCAATGTGGAGAATGTCTCATATGGGTTAGGCCTGTGTGCCGAATGTGTACTGATCGGTAACTTTATCGCGGGTGGCGGAGGGCGTCTTCTGGCAGTCTCCGTGACCGATTCCCGCGGCGAAATCCTCATGCCTTGTGGTCGCTGCCGCCAATTGCTTTATGAGCACGGCGGCGCCGAGCTCCTGGTCGATCACCAGGCCGGAGCGGTGCCGCTGCGCGCGCTTCTTCCGGACGCCTTCGGCCCCGACGACCTGGACGCCGGGCAGGTGTGAGCCGAACTGGTCAGCAGTCGGCCTCGAGCGCCGCGTCGACATCGGCGTCGGCGGGCACGATGCGGTGCGGCTGATCGATGCCGCCGGTAAGAATCAGGGATCCGCGTCGCCTCGTGCCAGACTGACGGATGTGACGGCACTGGACGCGGTTTCGATCATCACGACCAAGCGCGACGGAGGGGAACTGTCCGACGCGCAGATCGACTGGGTGATCAACGGATTCACCCGCGGCGAGGTCGCCGACGAGCAGATGTCGGCGCTGGCCATGGCGATCGTGTGGCGGGGTATGACGCGGCGCGAGACGGCCAGGTGGACGGCCGCGATGATCGCCTCGGGGCAGCGCATGGACTTCACCGACCTGTCGCGCCCGACGGTGGACAAACACTCGACCGGCGGGGTCGGCGACAAGATCACGCTTCCGCTGGCGCCGTTGGTCGCCGCGTGTGGCGCCGCGGTGCCGCAGCTGTCGGGGCGCGGGCTCGGGCACACCGGAGGGACGCTGGACAAGCTGGAGGCAATTCCCGGTTGGCAGGCGGACGTGGCGGTACCGCGGATGCGCGACATCCTGGCAGACCCAGGCATCGGCGCGGTGGTCTGCGCGGCGGGCGCGGATCTCGCACCGGCGGACAAGCGGCTCTATGCCCTGCGCGACGTTACCGGCACGGTCGAATCGATCCCGCTGATCGCCAGCTCGATCATGAGCAAGAAGATCGCCGAGGGCACCGCGGCGCTGGTGCTCGACGTCAAGGTCGGCTCCGGCGCCTTCCTGAAGACCCTCGACGGCGCGCGCGAACTGGCCACGGCCATGGTGGAACTGGGCACCGACGCGGGCGTGCGGACGGTCGCGCTGCTCACCACCATGGACACCCCGCTCGGCCGCGCCGCGGGCAACGCACTGGAAGTGGCGGAATCGGTGGAGGTGCTCGCGGGCGGCGGACCCGCCGACGTTGTCGAGCTGACGCTGACCCTGGCGCGCGAGATGGTGGCGCTGGCCGGACTGGAGATCGATCCCGCCGATGTGCTCGCCGACGGCCAGGCGATGGACCACTGGCGCGCGATGGTCCGCGCCCAGGGCGGCGACCCGGACGCGCCGCTGCCCATCGCGAAGCACACCGAGACCATCCGGGCCGAGCGCGACGGTGTGCTGACCCGGCTCGACGCGCTCGGCGTCGGCCTTGCCGCCTGGCGGCTCGGTGCGGGCCGTGCGCGGCAGGGCGACCCGGTCCAGTTCGGCGCGGGCGTCGAAATGCACGCCAAGCCAGGCGATTCCGTGACGGCGGGGCAGCCGTTGCTCACCATGCACACCGATACCCCTGCGGCATTCGCGGGTGCCTCGGCAGCCCTGCACGATGCCGTCACCGTCGAGGCCGCTGCCCCGCTCTCGCCGGCCCCGCTGATCCTCGGACGCATCGGAGCCTGATCTGCGCCGGACGTGGCGCACCGCGGCGGTTCGGCGTGCCGTTGTGAACCGGGCTGAGTCGGACCGGCAACGAGATGGTTGCCACGGAGAAGTCCGCTGCCGTTTCGGCGTGGTGCGGCTACCGTCGACACATGACTGGACCGATGCCTCTGACTCTCGCCTCGATCCGCCAAGCGCCCAAAGCGCTGCTGCACGATCACCTCGACGGTGGTCTGCGGCCGGCTACGGTGCTCGAGCTCGCCGCGACCTGCGGCTACGACGAACTACCCGCGACCGACGCCACCGCGCTCGGAGCCTGGTTCCGCGACGCGGCCGACAGTGGCTCGCTCGAGCGGTACCTCGAGACCTTCGCGCACACCGTCGCCGTGATGCAGACCCCGGAGGGTCTGCGCCGGGTTGCCCGTGAATGCGCCGAGGACCTCGCCGCCGACGGCGTGGTGTACGCCGAGGTTCGCTTCGCTCCCGAGCAACACTTGGAGCGCGGGCTGACGCTGGACGAGGTGGTCGACCACACCCTCGCCGGTTTCCGCGAGGGCGAGGCGGCAGCCGCGGAACAGGGCCACACCATCGTGGTGACGTGTCTGCTCACCGCCATGCGGCACGCGGCGCGCTCGCGGGAGATCGCGGAGCTGGCGGTGCGATTCCGCGACCGCGGCGTCGGCGGCTTCGACATCGCGGGCGCGGAGGCGGGCTTCCCGCCCAGCCGGCACCTCGACGCGTTCGAGTACATGCGTGCCAACAGCGCGCACTTCACAATCCACGCGGGCGAGGCGTTCGGTCTCCCGTCCATCCATGAGGCGCTCGCATTCTGCGGGTGCGACCGGCTCGGTCACGGAGTACGGATCACCGACGACATCAGCGCGCCAGGCGCGGTCGAGGACGCGCGGCTCGGACTGGTGGCGAAATACGTGCGGGACATGCGCATTCCGCTGGAACTGTGTCCTTCGTCGAACGTGCAGACCGGCGCCGTGCCTTCGTTGGACAAGCATCCGTTCGACCTGCTTGCCCGGCTGCGCTTCCGTGTCACGGTGAACACCGACAACCGGCTGATGAGCGACACCAGCATGAGCCGGGAGATGCTCAAGTTGGTCGAGACATTCGGTTACGGCTGGAGTGATCTGGAGCGGTTCACCATCAATGCCATGAAGTCGGCATTCATCCCGTTCCCCGAGCGGCTGCGCATCATCGACGACATCATCAAGCCCGGCTACGCCGTGCTGATCGGATAGCTGTGTTTATGGCCGCGCGGGCGCGGCGGGTTCGCGGCCCCCTTGTGGCTCGCGTCCGAGCGGCCGCCGCTGGCGACTTCGTCGCGGACGCGGCGGCCGCTCGGACGCGAGCCGGGCCGCGAACGGGCAATGCTCGGTCTCGCTGCGCTCGGAAGTGGGGGTTTGCGGCGAGTAGTTGCGTGAGGCGGTAACCGCGGCATTGGGTGCGTCATGTCTGGCTCGCAGCGCGCGTCGGGCCGAGTGGAGCCAGGGGTAGCCGCAGGTCGGGCGCTGCCGGACTGTGTCTGCCCGCTGCCCGCTGCCCGCGCCGGGCAAGGTAGAGGTAGCCACTTCTAGGCGCTGCCGGACTRTGTCCGCCGGCCGCTTGCTTCGGGCCGAGTGGAGGCAGGGGTAGTCGTCTGTCGGACCGTGCCGGACTGTGTCTGTCCGCTGCCCGGGCCGGGCCGGGCCGGGCAAGGCAGGGGTAGCCCACCTTTAGTCGCTGCCGGACTGTGTCCGCCGGCCGCTTGCTTCGGGCCGAGTGGAGGCAGGGGTAGTCGTCTGTCGGACACAGCCGGGCTGTGTCTGCCCGCAGCCCGCGTCGAGGTAGTTGCCTACTGCCGGTCGAGTCGGGACTCGAGATTGCGTTCCAGCTCGCGCCAGGTCTGCGCCTCGGCGGTGAACGGCGGGTTGGGCGCCATCCGGGTCGGGTCCGGGTTCAGCAGGTAGGAGATGTACCAGCCGAGCGGAGTGGACTGCGCCAGCGCCTGCTCGACGGTGTCGTCGTCGGCGTAGTCGGCGGCGTCGGTGAACAGTTCGACGGCCAGGTCGAGCTGTTCGATGTCGACCGCCTCCGGCCCCTCGGCCAGGTCGTCGGCCAGGCCGGGCAGCACGTAGACGTTCTCGTCCGTGACCTCGACCTCGAGGGAGCCGTCGACCGCTGCGGTCTGCACGTCGGTGAACGTGCTCACCCGGGCAAGGTCGTGTTCGTGGTCGTCGGCGAGATAGCGGGCCAGTGCACGCTCGGCGGAGAAGACCGTGATCGAGCCCTTGGCGCCGAGGAAGATCGGTTCGTCATCGAGGTAACAGCGCAGCGTGAAGAAGCTGCCCTCGGAGGTGACGATCTTGACCGGGTCGATGCCGACTTCGTTCCAGAACGACTCGTCCTCTTCGTCCTCCTCGTCTTCCTCATCGAGGTCGACGGACTCGAACTCCTCGTCCTCCTCGCTGTCGGACGCGTCGTCGGCGTCGACCACGTTCTCCTCGGCGGCGAGCAGCTCGGCCTCCGCGACAGCGACCGCCTCTGCGTCCACCTCCGGGGTCTGGACCACGGAGTCGATGGCGTCCAGGACGTCGTCCCAGCCCTTGGCGATCGCGGCGCCGATCTGATCCCACAGCTCCTCGCCGTCGCGCCCGACGAATGCGCTGACCCCGCCGGGCAGGGCACCGAGCACCGGGTGCGAACCGAAGAACTTGGTCACCGTCTCCAGCTCGCAGACCTCGCCGATGTTGCGCACCATGCCGAGGGTGTCCTCCAACTCGGCGACAGTGTCCACGTCGGGGTTGCCCGCGGCCAGTTCCGGCACCGCGACCAGATCGAAGGTGAAGTTCTCCTCCGGCTCTAGTTCGACCGCCGAGAGGCCGGCGACGACCTTCCACGCCGGATGGTCGACGAGGTCGTTGTCGGAGTTGGTGCGGATGAACGCGGCCAGTTCCGCAACGGAGTCGAAACCGTAGAGGGAGTCCTCGTGCCCGAGGAATGCCTCCCACTCGTCGTCACCATCTCGCCAGCGCGGTGCCCACAGGGTGACGAGATCGCCGTCGGTCAGGCCGAGCTCGATCGGGACGATGTCTCCAGAAGCCATGAGCGGAAGCCTATCGACCTTCCGCGTCAGGCACTATCCGGCCCGCCCCCATTTGTTCCTCCGGGCTCCTGCCCGGCCGGAACGAATGACTCGTTCAGTGTCGCAACGACCTTCGAGCGCTGCGCGCCGGCATCCTCGGCGGCCCGCCTGCATGCCCAGACGATCAGCTGTCCGACCTCGGCGGGCGGCAACGACGTGACCGATTCCGCCAGGCTCAAACCGACCAGCGCACCATCGCTGTTCACCTCGACGCCGACCGAGCCGTCCTCGGTGATGAACCGTCCGCGCACCTGCTTCAGGCCGAACAGCGCCGCCTCCAGCGCTTCCAGTTTCTGGGTCGCCGACGCGACCAGGGTGTCCATTTCCGCACTCATACCGGCCTCATCCAGCTCGTCGGTCCTGTGTCCGCGTCGTCGATGCGGTCCAGCTCGTCCACCGCCTGCTGACGAGTTGGCAGGCCGAGCCGATCCAGAATGTCGGCGGGCATGCCCGCCTCGGCGAGCAGTTCGCGCCGTCGCGCCCGCGCCGCGATAGCCGAGCGCTGGGTGAGCCGCAGGATCTCGTTGGCGAGAGACTGCGCACCATAACGGTATTCGCTCCGCTCGAACTCGATCTCCACCGGCATGCCCTGATCCGTCGCCCGCACCGAGATGGTGCCCGAGCGGTTGCTGCTGCTCGCCACCGTGACGTTGGGGACCTGCGGTCGGGTCATGCCGTCGGCCTGTAGAAGCCGTAGAAGTCCATGCCTGAATTCTCCGTTCGAATCGAGCTGATCTGGACCGGGTCACCCGCCTCGACGAATTGCCCGTTGCCGACCACCATGGCCACATGGCCGTCCCAGATCGCGAGGTCGCCGGGCATCAGGTCACCGGCGGATACCGGTGTGGCCCCGTTGCCCTGATCGGCTGCGAGCCGGGGCAGGTCGACACCCGCCTCGCCGTAGGCATACTTGGTGAGCCCGCTGCAGTCCAGCCCCGCTCCGGGACTGTTGCCACCCCAGACGTAGGGGGTGCCGACGGCGCCGATCGCCGAGCGGACCGCCGTCGCGGCCTGCTCGTTCGGCGCCTCCACGATGCTGCCGTCGGGCAGCGTGATCTTCACGCCTTTGCCGTCGGCGGGCCTTCCCGACGAGCCGGTGTCGGGCCGGGGCGTACTGGTGCCGGGACTTCGTTGGGACTGCAGCGAGGGGCGCGGTGAACTCATCGCGGTGCTCATCATCTGGCCCGCGCCGGTGAACACGCCGGACGCGGTGGACGCCAGTTGCTGCACGGCGGGGGCGGAGACGGGCAGACCGGCGGGCGGGGTCGGCGGCGGCGGGGTGAGGTCGTTCATCGATGCGGTATGCGTGTGCAGCTCGTTCTGCACCCGGCCGACCACGTTGAGCGCCTGGCCGAGGTGGTCGATCGCCGAGCCGACGATCACTGTCAGCCCCTCGGGCGTCGCCAGTGCGGGGCCCATGCTCGCCGCGGTGTTCACGAACGACTGGGCGATGCCGGTGAGTTCCTTCTGGCCCGTCTCGACCTCGGCCGCGGCCTGGTTCACCACGGTGGCCATGTCATTGCCACGATCGGAGATCGTGGCCGCGGAGGTCTGCACCCGTAGTGCCTTGGCGGTGGCGGCGTCGGCGGCGCGGCCGTCCCACGCGGCGTTCATGCCGTTGATGCTGTCGCGACCCATCTGGTGGATCTGGTCGACCACGGTCGAGGTGTCGCGCAGTGCGTCGGCGGGGCCACCGGTGGGCAATACGCCGGTGCCGAAGCTGGCGAGCAGATCGAAGAGCGGCTTGGCCAGCGCGTTGACGTCGATCACAGACTCACTCCAGTTCGGTCGCCGCGTTCCGCAGCGCGCTCGCGTGGGACGTATCGGTCTCGGTGAGCACAGTTGCCGCGCCGGCGGCCGCGCCACCCATACTGGCGAGTACCGCCGAGAGCTGGCCGATCGAGGCGATGTGCCCGGCGTGCGCCGCGGTGTAGGCGGCCATGAAATCGCCGCCGATGAGGCCCATGATCGGACCGAGTAACACCGGCTCGGCCGCCGTCGCACTAACCCCCGCTGCCGCCATCTCGGCCGCCATGACCTGGGCGGTGGCACCATAGGCTGCGATACCCTCGGTGTCCGCCGACATCTTTCGCATCAGAGCTTCCCCCATCTGTTGTTCCCAGGCAGAGTACGTCATCCACTTGATTCGACGCGCGCTCTTCCCGTTCGGTTCCGCCGGTTCGCAAAAAATCGGGCGGAGTTCGGCGACAGACCCCGACCGACCTTATCGTTCCCTCATGCGCACCCACACCGTGGACCATCCACTCGTCACCGCACTGCTCACGACGATGCGGGACAAGCGAACGGCGAACGCGGCTTTCCGTGCCGCGCTGCGCGATCTCACCGGAATCCTGATCTACGAGGCGCTGCGCGATGCGCCGGTCGAGCGGTTCGAGATCGTCACGCCGGTCGCCGACACCGAGGGCATCCGGCTGGCCGAGCCGCCGCTGCTGGTTCCGGTGTTGCGTGCCGGGCTCGGCATGGTCGACGCGGCCGCCGAGCTGATCCCCGACGCCAGGGTCGGGTTCGTCGGCATCGCCCGCGACGAAGCGACCCACCAGCCGGTCCCCTACATGCAGTCGCTGCCCGCCGACCTCGCGGGGCTGCCGGTCTTCGTGCTCGACCCGATGCTGGCCACCGGCGGCTCGATGCGCCATACGCTGGAATTGCTCACCGCGCGCGGCGCCACCGACATCACCGCTCTGTGCGTCGTCGCGGCCCCGGAGGGCATCGCGGCACTGGCTGATTCGGGTCTTCCGGTGCGGCTCGTCACCGCCGCCGTCGACGCGGGACTGAACGAGAACGCCTACATCGTGCCCGGCCTCGGTGACGCGGGCGATCGGCAGTTCGGCCCGCGGTGAGCCATCCACGCGGCGGGCCTGCGCCCACGGGTCAGAGTGTTCGGCAGAAGTCGCGCAGCGCCGAAAGCCGCACTTGCGCATCGGCTCGCGCGACGGCCAGATCCGCGCGCGTGGCGACCGGCTCGACCACTTCCAGGTAGCACTTGAGCTTCGGCTCGGTGCCCGAGGGACGGACCACCAGGCGCGACGAGCCGCCCTCGAAGATCAGCGCGTCGGTCCGCATCCGGCCGCGAACCTGCAGCTGGTCGGTGTATTTCACCGGCTCACCCGCGATTTCGTCCGGCGGATTCGCCCGAAGCCGTGTGACCACCGCGGCGGCGTCCTCGGCCGACGCCAGCCGCAGCGCGAGTTGGCCGCCGGCGTGCAGGCCGAATTCGACGGCGTAGTCATCGAGTTCGTCGCCGAGGGTACGGCCCGCGGCCTTCAGCCGGGCCACCAGATCGGCGGTCAGCACGGCGGCGGAGATGCCGTCCTTGTCTCGGACGGTCGCAGGGTCGACACAGTGCCCGATCGCCTCTTCGTAGGCATACACCAGGCCGTCGCCCGCGCGGGCCAGCCATTTGAAGCCGGTGAGGGTTTCCGCGTAACGTCCACCGCGGGCGGGAGCCAGCTTGGACAGCAGCCGGGACGACACGATTGTCGTGGCCACGAGCGCACCGGGACGCGCGGTGCGCAGCGCGTCGTCGCCTAACAGCACGCCTGTTTCGTCGCCGCGCAGCATCCGCCAGGTGTAGTCGGGCAGCGGGATCCCTACCGCGCACCGGTCTGCGTCCGGGTCGAGCGCGATTGCCAGGTCGGCGTCGACCCGGGCGGCCAGCGCGAGCAGCAGATCGGTGGCGCCGGGCTCCTCCGGGTTCGGGAAGGCGACGGTGGGGAAGTCGGGGTCGGGCTCGAACTGCTGGTCGACCACATGGATGTCGGTGAATCCCGCCGCGGTGAGCGCTTGTACGGCGAGATCGCCGCCGACGCCGTGTAGCGGGGTGAGCGCGATCCTGATCCCCGCGCGCTCGCCGGTACCGCCGATCAGCGTGGGCAGTTCGGTCACCCGGTGCAGATAGTGCCGCACCACATCGTCGTCCGCGGCGGCGACCGGCGTGCGGGCGACCGGCTCGGTGACTGCCTCGATGCAGCGCTCGATTTCGGTGTCGGCCGGGGCGATCAACTGCGCGCCACCGTCGAGGTACACCTTGTAGCCGTTGTCGGTGGCCGGGTTGTGCGACGCGGTGATCTGCACGCCAGCGACGGCACCCAGCTCGCGCACGGCATACGCGACCACCGGCGTGGGCAGCGGACGCGGCAGCAGCGTCACCGGAAAGCCCGCAGCGGCAAAGATTTCCGCAGTCGCCGCAGCGAATTCGGCGGACCCGTGCCTGGCATCGCATCCGACGACCACCGCGCCGCCGCCGAGGCAGCGGCCGCGCAGCCAGTCGACGATCCCAGCGGTCGCTCTGGTCACCGTCGTGACGTTCATGCCGTCCGGGCCATCCTGCAGCGGCCCGCGCAGGCCGGCCGTGCCGAAGCGCAGCATCTACACCCGTTCCAGCACGCCGCGCAGCAGTTTGCCGAGCCGCGGCGCTGCGGCGTGGCCCTCGGCAAGCACCTCGGCGTGCGACAGGTGCGAACCTGTGACGCCCGCGGCGAGGTTGGTGACCAGCGAGATGCCGAGCACCTTCGCGCCGAGTGCGCGGCAAGCGATCGCCTCCAGCACCGTGGACATCCCGACCAGATCCGCGCCGATCGTGCGCAGCATCCGGATCTCGGCCGGGGTCTCGTACTGCGGACCGGTCAGACCCGCGTACACGCCCTCCGTCAGACTCGGATCGAGTTCCTTTGCCAGGGCGCGCAATTCGGGATCCCACGCGTCGACCAAGTCGACGAAAGTCGCGCCGGTCAGCGGCGTGCGGCCGGTCAGGTTGAGGTGATCGCTGATCAGGACCGGGTCCCCCACCTGGAGGCCGGGACGGATGCCACCCGCGGCGTTGGTGAGCACGACGATCTCCGCGCCCGCGGCGACGGCAGCGGTCACCGGGTGTACCACGTCGGTGGGTTGGTAACCCTCGTAGAGATGCTGGCGGCCCATCAGCACCAGCACGGCGGTGTTGTCCACCTCGACGGAGTGGATTACGCCGACGTGGCCCTGCGCGCTCGGCGTTCCGAACCCCGGTAGCTCCGGCATCGGCACCGACGCGCGCGGCGACCCGATCTCAGCGGCCGCGTCCTGCCAGCCTGATCCCAGCACCACCGCGACCCGGTGGCGCGGCACTCCCGTACGTTCGGCGATCGCCTCGGCGGCCTGTTCGGCAAGCATGATCGTCACGATAGTGGTGTTTGTTTCGCAGCGACAGCCACACAACGGCGAGCCGCGCGGATCACGGCGCACCCCAATGCCGCGGTTGCCGCCTCACCGCAACTACTCGGCCCAACCCCCGCTTCCGAGCGTAGCGAGATCGAGCGTTTCCTGTTCGCGGCCCGGCTCGGGTCCGAGTGGTCGTCGGGTTTGCGACGAGGTCCAGTGGYGGTCGCTTCGCGTACGAGCTGCGGCAGGGGCGCGAATACTCGGCGTAAAGAGCGGACAAATCAATATCGAGTTCGCCAGCCGACGCGACCGCATTGGTCGCGCTCCGAGTTCCGAGCGTAGCGAGATCGAGCGTTTCCTGTTCGCGGCCCGGCTCGGGTCCGAGTGACCGTTGCGTCCGCGACGAAGTCGCCAGCAGCGGTCGCTCGGACGCGAGCCAATAGGGGGCCGCGAACACGCAGCGCCGCAGGCGCTGCCAAACAAACACAGCCCCTACCCGCGAGTAGGGTTGTCGGCGCATACCCGATACGCTGCACGCATGCCGCATCTGGAACGTGAAGGGGAAGTGTTCGTCGTCTACCTCGGCAACGAAGGGCAGACCGACAGCGAGAACCGCTTCCACCCGAACTGGATCGATGAATTCCACCGGTTGCTGGACCAGGTCGAGAGCTCCGAGGGGCCCGCGGCGCTGGTAACCACCGCCAGCGGAAAGTTCTACAGCAACGGCCTGGACACCGATTGGCTGTTCGGCAACCTGGACAAGATGCACGGCTACCTGGACCGCGTGCACTCGCTCTACACCCGCCTCCTGGCTTTCCCGATGCCGACCGTCGCCGCGATCAACGGCCACGCGTTCGGTGCCGGCGCTATGCTGGCCACCTCGCACGATTTCCGGGTGATGCGCGCCGACCGCGGCTTCTGGTGCCTGCCCGAGGTGCACCTCGGCATGCCTTTCACCGTCGGGATGAACGCCCTGCTCGCCGAGCGGCTGACCAACCAGGTCTGCGTCCAGGCGATGACCACCGGACACCGTTACCCGGCCGACGAAGCGATCGCCGCAGGCATCGTGGACGGCAAGGCGGATGCGCCTACGTTGCTCCCGACCGCGATCGAGCGGGCTGGGGCACTCGCCGGCAATCGCAAGCCGAATCTGCCGGTGATCAAGCGCGCGCTGCACGCGAAGGCACTGGCTGGCCTCGCGGTACCGACCGCCCCGGAGAACCTGGCCTTCGCGGCTGGCTGACCCGGTGTTCGCTGTTATCCGCATCGGCGAACACCCAGGTCGTGCGGCCACCGCCGCAAAGCAACCACATCGGCCGAACGCCCGAGCGTAGCGAGACCAAGCTTTCCCCCGTTCACGGCCAGGCTCGCGTCCGCCGTCGCGTTGCGACGAAGTCGCCGGTGGCGGCCCCCGCGGTGTATGGGCTGCGGCGGGGGTGGCGAATGCTCGGTGCAGAGGGTGGGCGAATCAATGCTGAGTTCGCCGGCTGACGTGACCGCATCGGCGGCACTCCTGGTTTCGAGCGTAGCGAGATCGAGCATTCGCTGTTCGTGGCCCGGTTCGTGTTCGGGTGGTGGTGTTTGTGACGAAGTCGCCGGTGGCGGCTCCCACGGTGTAT
>NZ_JBFRFQ010000025.1:0-96010 GCF_052114905.1 Nocardia sp. 2TAF39 | reverse complement strand
CAGCGCTTCGCCACCACCACAGCACCGAAGATCCTTGACCTCCCCGACACCGTCTGGATCAACCAACCAACTCACGGCACCACCCAGGAGACCGACACGACAGCCGCTTAAACACACCCACCGGTCTCATTCAGCTTGAAAAATTCCGGGCGGCCGGCTGATACCAGCAGTGCTCACGCCGAGAAGTCCAGAATCAGCTCCTGCAGGCCACTCGCGGCCAGCGGGCGGTGTGCCTCGGTGGCCTGCTCTGGTGCCAGCACCCAGGTCCGGAGCGGGTGCAAGCACGCCTTGTCGACCTGTTCCCACAGACGATCAAACGCGGCGCCGTCGGTCAGCCGGCAGATCCACACGGGCCCCCGCGCCCCGGCTCCGGCCCTCCAACGGGCGCAGCACCGCCAGCCGGCCGCCGTCCCGGATGGCCGGGACCACGGCCGCGCCCGGCACCGCCACATCCACCAGCGCGCCGGCGCCGCTCGGTTCGGCTTCGCGGATCCGGTCGGCGACCGCCGCGCCACGGCGGACCACCTCGTCCGCTCCGAAGGAACGCACCAGCACCTCATCCTTCTCGGTGGCATCGGCAATCACCCGCAACCCGTCGGCCTTCGCGAGCTGGATGACATATGCGCCGACCGCACCGGCGGCACCGATCACCGCGACGGTCGCCCCGGTTGCAGATCGAGACTTCGAAACAGACTCTTGACTCGTTCCAGAAAGCGGACAAGACTTGCGTGCGTGCCAACAGCCTCGGAGTTCCAGCAGATGCTGCGGGGAGTTTCGCTGCGCGTGACCCGTCCTCGAGTCGCGGTGTTGAGCGCGGTGCACGACCACCCGCACGCAGACACGGATTCGATCATCCGCGCCGTGCGATCCGATCTGCCCGAGGTGTCCCACCAGACTGTCTACGACTCGTTGAACGCGCTCACCGCCACCGGCCTGGTCCGGCGTATTCAGCCGTCCGGCTCCGTGGCACGTTATGAGTCGCGGGTCGGCGACAATCACCACCACGTCGTATGCCGGGCATGCGGGGTGATCGCCGATGTCGACTGCGCCCACGGCGAGGCCCCATGTCTGACCGCGTCCGATGACCACGGTTTCTCGATCGACGAGGCCGAGGTCATCTACTGGGGCCTGTGTCCCGACTGTGTGGAACCACAGGCTGCCCGATCACATCCGTGATCGCAGCCCACATCACTCATTCAGGAAGGAATCCTGTGTCATCCGATAGCCGTCCGCCCAATCCTGACGCCAAAACTCAGAGCGCAAGCGAGAGCGAGAATCCGGCGATCTCGTCCCCGACTCAGAAGACGGAGCATCGCCCCCGCTCCAACAAGGACTGGTGGCCGGAGCAGATCGATGTCTCGGTGCTGCACGCCCACTCGTCCAAGGCCAACCCACTTGGTGAAGACTTCAACTACGCCGAAGAGTTCAAGAAACTCGACGTCGATGCCCTCGAAGCCGACGTCACGGCCGTCCTGACCAACTCGCAGGACTGGTGGCCGGCCGACTACGGCCACTACGGCGGCCTGTTCATCCGACTGAGCTGGCACGCGGCGGGAACCTACCGCATCGCCGACGGCCGCGGCGGCGGCGGTCAGGGCGCACAGCGCTTCGCGCCGCTCAACAGCTGGCCGGACAACGCCAACCTGGACAAGGCCCGCCGACTGCTGTGGCCGGTCAAGCAGAAGTACGGCAACCAGATCTCGTGGGCCGACCTGTTGGTGTTCGCCGGCAACGTGGCCCTGGAGTCGATGGGATTCAAAACCTTCGGCTTCGGCTTCGGTCGCCCCGACATCTGGGAGCCGGAAGAGGTCTTCTGGGGTCCGGAGGACACCTGGCTCGGTGACGAGCGCTACAGCGGTGACCGTGAACTATCGGGCCCTCTCGGCGCCGTCCAGATGGGCCTGATCTACGTGAACCCGGAAGGGCCCAATGGTCGGCCGGATCCGGTGGCCTCGGCGCGGGATATCCGCGAGACGTTCGGCCGCATGGCGATGAACGACGAGGAGACCGCCGCATTGATCGTCGGCGGCCACAGCTTCGGCAAGACCCACGGCGCCGGCGACGCCAGCCTGGTCGGTCCCGAACCAGAAGGCGCCCCGATCCAGCAGCAGGGCTTGGGGTGGAAGAGTGCTTACGGCACGGGCAAGGGTAAGGACGCCATCACCAGCGGCTTGGAGGTTGTCTGGACTTCCACCCCGACCAAATGGGGAAACGGCTTCCTGCAAAACCTCTATGGGTACGAGTGGGAGCTGACCAAGAGCCCCGCCGGGGCATGGCAGTGGAAGCCGAAGGACGGCGCCGGAGAGGGCGCCATCCCGGATCCGCACGGGGGGCCTGCGCGTACCCCGACCATGCTGACCACGGACTTGGCGCTGCGCGAAGACCCGATCTACCGGGAGATCACACGTCGCTGGTTGGATCACCCCGAGGAGCTGTCCGAGGCTTTCGCCAAGGCGTGGTACAAGCTACTGCACCGCGACATGGGACCGATCAGCCGCTACCTCGGGCCATGGGTTCCCGAGCCGCAACTGTGGCAGGATCCGGTGCCCGCCGTCGACCACGAGCTGATCGACGAGCAGGACATCGCGACCCTGAAGAGCAAGGTCCTCGAGTCCGGCCTGTCGGTTGCGCAGCTGGTCAAGACCGCCTGGTCGGCGGCGGCCAGCTTCCGCAGCACTGACAAGCGCGGCGGCGCGAACGGTGCTCGGATTCGACTCGAGCCGCAGAAGGACTGGGAGGTCAACGAGCCGGCCGAGCTGGCCAAGGTACTGCCGGTGCTCGAGCAGATCCAGCAGGACTTCAACAGCTCAGCCTCCGGCGGCAAGAAGGTCTCGCTTGCCGACCTGATCGTCCTGGCCGGGTCCGCGGCGGTCGAGAAGGCGGCCAAGGACGCCGGGCACGACCTCACGGTGCCGTTCGCGCCCGGGCGGACGGACGCAGCGCAGGAGAACACCGATGTGGAGTCGTTCGCGGTGCTCGAACCGCGGGCCGACGGGTTCCGCAACTATGTGCGAGCCGGCGAGAAGGCTCCGCTGGAGCGTCTGCTGCTCGACCGGGCGTACCTGCTGGACGTGACGGCTCCGGAGCTGACGGTGCTGGTCGGCGGCCTGCGCGCCTTGGGTGCCAACTATGGCGGCACAAAGCACGGTGTGTTCACCGACCGGCCAGGCGTGTTGACGAACGACTTCTTCGTCAACCTCCTCGACCAGAACACGGAGTGGAAGGCGTCCGAGTCGGCGGAGAACGTCTACGAAGGTTTCGACCGGTCCTCCAACCAGGCCAAGTGGACGGCCACCGCCAACGACCTCATTTTCGGGTCGCACTCGGTGCTGCGTGCGGTGGCCGAGGTGTATGCGCAAAACGGCGCCGAGGCGAAGTTCGTGAACGACTTCGCCGCAGCGTGGGTCAAGGTGGTCAACAACGATCGGTTCGACCTCGCCTGATCTGTATCGAGGAATTCCAGGCCGGCTCCTTCGGGGCCGGCCTGGATTGGTATTGCCACCCGTGGTTTTCCACCGTCGTGGAACGGTGACGTACCGGGGTAAACCGGCCACCGTCCACTCGTCGCATCTGATGCGAGAAAGACGCATCGTGTGCGAGTCGTGATCGAACGCGCAGGCAGTTGGCCCCAACCCGGCCACGCCCGCGCACGGCAGGACTACGATCACGCATGCAGAGTCGGGCGAAAGTGGCTGGTAGAAGCCGAACCCGCTCGTCCGCTCCGAGCAATCTGCACATCATCGCGAGTTCGCACCTGATGCAATTGGCGGCGAAAGGAGCATCCGGGAGAAGGGTCACGCTAAGCGGACAGGTTGAACCTTGTTGTTGTGCTGGTGATTTCATGTCGGCGTGATTGACGATGGTGTGCCCGGTTACGGGCGTTTCGGGGTGTTGTCCCGGGTGGACGGCGCAAGCAGGTATCCGATGCCGATATAGAGGATGGATGCGGCTCCCAGCAGCGACAAGCCGGTGGCGAGGCGGGTGCGGACCATGAGGACAGCCCGAATGTCTAGCAATGCCATTTGCAAGCGTGACGCTAGATCTAGTAACACTAGGTTGTCAAGCGATGCTATAGTCGGCCTATGACGACCCAGACGCGACGAGAACGGGAACGCGCCGAACGGCATCGGCTGATCATCGACACCGCTCGGGAGCTGGCCGAGTCGCAGGGCTGGGACGCGGTGACTGTGCGCAGACTGGCGGAACGGATCGAATACAGCCAGCCTGTGCTGTATTCGCACTTCACGGGCAAGGACGAGATCGTCACGGCGGTCGCGGAGGAAGGTATCGCGGAGATGGCCGCGTGGAGCCGCGCGGCGTTGGAGTCCGCGGGCGGCGAGCCGCGCGCAGCGTTGGCGGCGGTGGCGCGGTCCTACCTCGATTTCGCGACCGCGCGGCCCGCGCTCTACGACGCGATGTTCCTGATGAAGGTGAACCTCGCGTTCGGCGAGAATGCCTCGCAGCCGCTGCGGGACGCATTCGCCGTCATGTTCGCCGCCTTCTCGCCGTTCGCGGGCGAGCACGATCCGGAGACCTTCACCGAGGTCGGCTGGAGCGCCCTGCACGGCCTGGCGACCCTGGACCGCGGTGGACGTCTGCGGCCGGCTCAGCGGGACGCCCGCCTGGCCGTGTTGGTCGATCAGTGGACCCGGTAGACCTCTGCCGAGTCCATGGTTCCCGAGCCGATGCGGCCGCTGGTCTCCCGCATGGGCGCGGACGCTGTCGCGATCGCCACCAGCACCGCCGCCGTGCTGCTGGATTGGTTTCGTCCCGTAGATACCGCACACGGGTTGTGACCCGATTCGTGGTTTCGGCGAGCTGCGGTTTCGCGATTCCGGTGCGCCGAATCGAGTTTGGGTCAGAAACGTGACGGACTGACTGTCGAGTTCAGGACCGCGCTAGCGGTAACCGAGAACTGCGTCAGAATTGGGATTCTCCTCCGTCGACGAACAGTTCGGTGCCGGTGATGAACCTCGCCTGCGGTGAGGCCAGGAAGGCGACCGCGTCGGCGATCTCGGAGGGGTGCCCGAGCCGCCCGAGGGGCACACGCCGGGCTTCGTTGTCGAGCAAGATGCGCGCCTGATCCGGATCGGTTGCCAGACCGGTAAGCCCGGGGGTTTCGGTGGGGCCCGGGGTGATCGCGTTGACCCGGATTCCGCGTTGTGCGAGCTCGATCGCCCAGACGCGACTGAATTGGCGAATCGCGGCTTTGCTGGCCGAGTAGACACCGAAGGCCGCGGTCGCCCTCGACGCCGAGGTCGATCCGGTGATCACCACCGATGCATCGGGATTGAGCAGGGGAAGTGCTTTCTGCACCGTGAAGACGGTGCCGCGGACGTTGATCGCGAAGGTGTGGTCGAACTCTTGCGGGTTGAGCTGCTCGAGTGTCGCGAAGGTGCCACCGCCGGCATTCGCCACGACGATGTCGAGGCCCTGGCCGCGTTCGGCGACGGCGGTGTAGATCCGGTCGAGGTCGTCGAGGTCGGAAATGTCGCCGCGGATGCCGGTGACCGCGTCGCCGAGTTCGGCGGCGAGCGCGTCGAGTTGGGCTCGGCGACGTCCGGTGACGAAGACGTGCACACCCTCGGCCGCCAGTCGTGTCGCGACGGCGCGTCCTATCCCGGAGGTTCCACCGGTGACCAGTGCGGTCTTGGCGGTCAGCTGTGCCATGTCGACTCCTCGTGGTGAGTGTTTTTGACTATCTAGTCCAAAATATAGTTATGGACGAAAAAGTCAATAATGGCGTAGGGTCGTCGCTATGCCCAGACCGAGGAAGTTCACCGAGGACGACGTCGTCGCCTCGGCCGGCGAAACCTTCGTGCGCAACGGCTACGGCGGCACCACCATCGACGATCTGATGAAGGCGACCGGACTCGGCAAGCAGAGCCTCTACAACGCCTTCGGTGGCAAGCGCGGACTTTTCCTGAAAGCACTGCTGGCCAGCACCGCCGATGCCATCGCCGCAGTCGACGAGGGATTGGCTGGCCCCAACTCCACGCCCCTCGAGCGGATCAAGGCGCAGATGTTCAAGGTTGCCCTGGTCCTGAGCGACGATGATCGTCAGGACTCGCTGTTCACCAAGGCCACCGTCGAATTGGGGCATCGCGATACCGACGTCGCGGCGTCGGCACTGGACGGATTCACCCGCCTCGAAGGCATCTACCGGCACTGCATCATCGACGCGCAACGCAGCGGCGAGATCTCCGCCGATGCCGACTCCCACGCCCTCGCGGCCTATTTCGTCGCGGTCACGCGAGGCATGGAAGTACTCGCGACGGCCGGAGTCGGCCGGGCCGAGTTGACCGCGATCGCCACGACATCGCTCGCAGCGCTTCCTCTCACCGATCACACCGAATCCGCGTGATCAGGACCGTCGGCCATGGTCGTAAGGTCGTCGCGTGGCGGCTGCGAAGAGTGCTTTCGGAGAGTTCCTGCGTGCGTGCCGTGCGCGCGTGGATCCCGCGGCGGGCCTGACCGGCGGATTGCACGGCGGACCGAGGAAACGTCGGGTAATCGGCTACAGCGTGTTCGAGGCCGCGCAGGCCGGAGGTTGGGGGTGGTCAGAACACAGTGTCGCGGACGCGTAACGGCCGGTAGCCGGTGGGTCCGAGTTGGGCGAGTTCAGCCTCGATGGCGACCTCGATGGCGCCGAAGAAGTTGATGTTCTCACTGTGCGACGGAAAGATATGCGCCAGCACCTCGTCGTCGATGCGCCGGCCGGACCGCCGCATCTGCTCGACGGCGAGCCCGTAATACTCTGTGGTCCAGGCGATTACCGCGTTCACGGCGAGGGTGAGGCACCATGCCTGTTCGGTCTGGCCCTCGAGGTCGCCCGCCCGGATCATGCCCTCGTGGGCGTACAGCAGGTCCCGGCGCAGCGCGTGCGGGGATTCGCCCTTGTTGAGCTGGCGGGCGATGCGCCGCCGGTAGTCCGGATCCGACAAATATTTCGCGGCATAGATCGTGCGGCGTAGAGCCCCGTACTCCTTTAGCGCCGCCGCCGGGGCGTTCTGGCGGCATGACGCGGACAGCTTGCCGACCAGCAGCGAGGCGGTGGCGTGCCCGAACTTCAGCGATCCGGCCAGGCGGAGCAGGTCGTCGTAGTGCTCCGCGATGAGGTCCAGATTCAGCTTGCGGGTCAGCAGAGTACCCGCATGCGGGAACCGAGCCTCGGCCTCTGCCCGCGGGCCCGGCCGGTACAGGGTGATCCGCCCCAGGTCCCGGATCCGCAGCGAGAGCTCCCGAGTCGACCCACACGAAGGGTCATCGCCCCCGTACACGTCGGCGGTGTCGATGATGTTGATCCCGGCGTCGAGCGCCCGGTGGACGATCCGTATGCACTCCTCGTGGTCGGGGTGCCGAAGCGGCCGAACTTCATGGTGCTCAAGGCATATGGGCTGACCTGGATGCCGGTGCGGCCGAGCGGGCGAGTGTGATGGTGTCTCCTGTGTGGTGTTGGCAACAGGCGGCGCGCCGGGATAAGGGAGTACCCGAAACCGCCTGTGCTGCTGGGTATCCCGATTTCGCGTGCGGGATACCCCCGGGGGTGCGACCGGATCGGCCGCACCCCGGTGTAATGGCGTCAGGCCTGGGCGTACTCGGCTGCGACGTCGAGGATCCAGGTGATGCCGAAGCGATCGCGCAGCATCCCGAACCCGGGCGCCCACTGCGCCGGGCCGAATTCCTCGATGACGCTTGCCCCGTCCGCGAGGCGTTCCCACAGTGCGCCGACCTCCTCGACGGTGTCGCCGCGGACGGAGAGGAAGAACGGTTCCGTGGTGAGGGTGGTGCCGTTCTCGCGGTGGGTGGTGGGCGCGCCCTGGGCGCCCGGTGCGTCCGCGCCGGGCACGTCGTAGGCCATGACCCGGAAGCCGTTGTCGGCGATGACCTGGCCGAACACCACCTTGGTGGCGCCGGGCAACTCGGCGGGCATCCCGAAGTCGCCGTAGGTGGCGATGGTGGTCTGCCCGCCGAACACCGACTGGTAGAACTCCAGGGCCGCACGGGCCTGACCGTGGAAGTTCAAGTGGGCGACAGTGTTTACCGACATGGTGATCCGATTCCTTCGCAAGTGGTTCGTCGCCGGAGGGTTCCGGCGACAACGCCACCCTGTCAGCAGTACCGGTCAGGGAACGTCCGCTATTTATGGCAGCCTGGTCACCATGCCGACCGCGTCTTCGAAGGTGACCTCCCGCCGCCTGCTCTCGCTGCTGTCGTTGCTGCAGGTCCGCCGTGACTGGCCGGGAACGCTGCTCGCCCAACGGCTGGCTGTGAGCGAACGCACGGTTCGCCGCGACGTCGATCGGCTGCGCGAGCTCGGTTACCCCGTCCAGGCGGTCAAGGGACCCGAGGGTGGTTATCGACTCGAGGCGGGCAGCGAGCTGCCCCCGCTGCTATTCGACGACGAACAGGCGGTGGCGCTCGCGGTGGCGTTGCGGATCGCAGTCGGGACGGGAGCGGGTATCGAAGAGGCCGCCGCACGCGCTTTGGTGACTGTGCGGCAGGTCCTGCCGTCGCGCCTGCGGCAGCGCGTCGACGCCCTCGACGTGACCGCGGTCGAATCGGCCGGGCGCGGCACCGATCCCCAGGTCGACACCGCCGTTCTGCTCGCGCTGAGCGCCGCCGTCCGGTCCGCAGAGGAGGTGCGGCTCGACTACCGGTCGGCGGCAGGACCGCAGGATCCCGGGTTGCGGCCGGCGCGGCGGGTGCAGCCGCACCACCTCGTGGTCCGGGGTGGACGCTGGTACCTGATCGGATGGGATCCCGAGCGGCAGGATTGGCGGATTTATCGTGCCGATCGGATGGCGCTGCGCGTCCCCAACGGGCCGCGCTTCACCCCCAGGCAAGTGCCCGGTGGCGACGTCGCCGCGTTCCTGTCCGCCCGGTTCAAAGGCTCCGACAGCTCGAACATCTGGCCCTGTCGCGGTGAGGTGGTCCTCGACCTCCCCGCCGCACAGGTGGCCCCGTTCGCCGGCGACGGAGTCGTCGAGGAACTCGGCCCCGCCCGAACCAGACTGCTGACCGGTTCCTGGTCCTGGGCCGCACTCGCCGCGACGCTGGCGCGTTTCGACACCGAGATCGAGGTCATTGGCCCGGACTCACTGCGTGACGCCTTCGCCGCTCTGTCCCGGCGCGCCGCACGCGCCGCACGCCCGGGGTCATGAGCGTTTTCGAAGCATCGGGCGAGCTCGCGCGGCGACAGCCTTAGGTAACCAACCACCAACCACCAACCACACAGTCCCGCAGCACAACCCAGCAAGTCGCCACTCACCAGGCATTACGCCATATCCGATGATTTTCGGCGATCACTACCGGAAACCCGTACCGGATCAGGAACGCCGCGCATGCGCACGGCCGGGTGATCGAGCCGGATCGTCTCGACGTCGAGCTGTTGCTGCTGGTCCGCCACCGGCTCGGCGACGCGATGTGGAGCAAATCATCAGTTCTGCTCCCGTCGCCGCGGCTTATGATCGACTTGTCGGGACCAGCTGGTTTTCGCCTCAAGAGGTGAGTACATGAGTCGCTCATGGTGCGGTCGGGTGGCAGCCGGCGCAGACGTGCGAATTTTCCGGGAAGTCCGCGCCGGTGATTAGGCGAGCGGTCGTGTCCGAGGGTAACACCGAGGGGACGCAACGCGACCTGGCGTTCGGCATCGCGGCGGAACTGGCTGCGGCCGGGTTCGCGGACGCCCGAGAGATCGGCCGCGGCACATTCGGCATCGTGTACCAGTGCACCGAGTCCGCACTCGATCGTGCCGTTGCGGTCAAGGTTCTCGACTCCACGGTCGACGATCAGGACCGAACCCGCTTCCTGCGCGAACAACGGGCGCTGGGGAAGTTCTCGACCCACCCGAACATCGTGCAGGTGCTGACGACCGATGTCACCGTGACCGGACGGCCGTTCATCGTGATGCCCCTCCACGCCCGAGGCTCACTCGAAGCACGGATCCGCGCCGACGGGCCATTGCCCTGGCAGGAGGTGCTGTCCGTGGGAGTGAAGCTGGCTGGCGCGCTGGCGACCGCGCACGCCAGCGGCGTCATCCACCGCGACGTCAATCCCGCTAACGTCCTGATCACCGACTACGGTGAGCCGCAGCTGGCGGACTTCGGTATCGCGCGCGTCGGCGGCGCATTCGAGACGGCGACCGGCCTCGCCGCAGGGACCCCGGCCTACATGGCTCCGGAGGTGCTACGCGGCGAACCTCCAACGGTTTCCTCGGATATCTACGGGCTGGGCGCGACGCTGTTCGCGGTTCTCACAGGCCACGCCGCGTTCGAGCGCAGGGCGGGTGAGACGATGGTGGCGCAGTTCGTGCGCATAACGGCAGAACCCGTCCCCGACCTGCGATCCGCCGGTGTACCGGCGATGGTGTCCACAGTCCTCGAAGCCGCGATGGCCACCGACCCCGCCGACCGGCCGGCCACTGCCCAGGATTTCGGCGAGCGGTTGCGCACCGTGCAGTTCTCCTGCGGGCTGCCGGTGGACACGATGGCCGCCCCGGCGCACGACGGATCCGTCGAAACCATGTCCCCCGTCGCCGGACAACCGATCCCACCGACAACGACAGCCGCTGCGACCGCGTTGCACCCGCAACCGACGCCGAAGACCCGATACCGTCCGCCGACGACGCTGCGCCGACTGGTTGATCGCCCGCGATTGCTGGAGACTCTGCAGGAGGGACAATCCAGGCGGCTGGTCCTCATTCATGCCCCGGCCGGTTTCGGCAAGAGCACGCTGGCCGCGCAATGGGCGCACGCGCTCGACGCGGACGGCGTTCGCGTCGCCTGGTTGGCGATCGCGGAGGACGACAACAACGTCGTGTGGTTCCTGAGCCACTTGGTGGAGGCGATTCGGCAGGTTCGTCCCGCGCTGGCGATCGAGCTGACGCAGATTCTCGAGGAGCGTTCGACCCCCGCGGCGCGGCAGGTGATGACCGCCCTGATCAACGAGATCCACGACAGCGGGGAGCCCGTCGCCGTCGTGATCGACGACTGGCACCAAGTGACCAGTCCGGCGACCCTCGGCGCAATGGAGTTCCTGCTCGACAACGGGTGCCATCACCTGCGATTGATCGTCGCCAGCCGCACTCGCACCGGTCTGCCCTTGGGGCGTATGAGCGTTCAGGACGAGCTGGTGGAAATCGATGCGAGCGCACTGCGCTTCGATGCCGGGGAAGCGGCGGATTTCCTGGTCGGTGTCAAGAGACTGCACCTTTCCGACGCCGACATCGACCGACTGCGGGAGTCGACGGAGGGCTGGGTGGCGGCGCTCCAGCTCGCCTCGCTGTCGCTGCGGGGCAAGGAGAACCCCGGCGTCTACCTGGACCAGATCTCTGGGCAGCACTATGCCATCGGCGAATATTTGATGGAAAACGTCGTCGGCGCGCTCGAACCCACGATGCTCGACTTCGTAACTCGGACCGCGGTCACCGATACCATCTGCGGAGATCTCGCTCAGACGCTGACCGGAGTGCAGTCAGGGCAGGAACGGCTCGAGGACGTGCGGCGCCGAGACCTGTTCCTGCGCAGCGTCGATGACGAACTGCGGTGGTTCCGCTATCACGGGCTCTTCGCGGACTTCTTGCGCCGCAAACTGATCCGGCAGCATCCCGGCCTGCTCGAACAGCTCCATCTGACCGCGTCGACCTGGTTCGCCGGGCACGAAATGCTCACCGAGGCCGTGGATCACGCACTCGCGGCCGGCGCCGCTCAACAGGCGAAACAACTGGTGCAAGAACACGCCGACGCGCTGATCGAAGATTCCCGCATGGCCACCTTTCTAGGGCTGGTGGCGAAACTGCCCGCCGAGATCACGATTGCCGATCCACAGCTGCAACTGTCGGTCGTCTGGGCCAACATCTCGCTCCAGCGCCCCACCGCCATCCGAACCGCTCTGGATCGCGTGGACGTGGCACTGGCAACCGCCGCACCGGACGATCCCGTGACCGCGGACCTGCGCATCCAGGCCGATGTGGCGCGAGCCGCAGAACACCTCGTGACCGATCGGTTCAAGGATTTCCCGGATGCCGCCGCGGCACGGCTGCAGCAGCCGGTTCGACCGTTCTTCGCCAACGTCGCGGCCACCACCGCGGCCGCGGCCGCATTTTATCGTTTCGACTTCGCCGGTGCCCGCCGCTGGCACGCATGGGCCACCCCTTACCGGACCCGCGCCAACGGCCCGGCGGGCGTGGTGTATGGCGCCTGCATCGCCGGCGAAGCCGCAGCCGAGCAGCTCGACATCGCCGAAGCCGAGGCGATCTTCCGCTCCGCGCTCACCCTCGCCCGGAATACCGGCAGCCGGTCCCACGCGACCCGGCTGGCCAGCGGCCTACTCGGCGAACTGCTCTACCAGAAAGGCCAATGCACCGAAGCCGCCGAGCTGCTGGCACCCGGCCCCGGCGTCGAGGCCGGAGCTATGGAATTCTTGGTCGCCGCCTACGGAACCGGTCCCAGGCTGGCAGCAGTGCGCGGCGATTTCGATGCCGCACGACAACGGTTGGACGAGGGCCAAATGGTCGCAGAGAAACTCGCCCTGCCACGGCTGACCGCCCGCATTCTGAACGAGCGGGTACGACTGGGGTTGCCGATCACCGATGACGACCGACACACACTCGAGCACCTACCCGCGTACCACCGGCAACCAAACCACACACTCGCTGTCACGTCCGAGCTCACCCACGACTCCGCCATTCGCCTCCTACTCTCCCAACAATCACCGGACGCGGCCGAGCGCGCAGCCGCCGATGCCGAACGGATCGTTGCCGAAATCCGTACACAACCTCGCCCCCGCGCTCTATTGCAGGCTCAATTGCTGTACGGCGGTTGCCTTTGCGCCGCCGGACGAACCGATCAGGCGACGGTATGCCTGGCTCCGGCACTTTCCCGGTGTGCCGAGCTCGGTCTCGTCCGAGTGGCCGTGGACAGCGGGCCTGAGATCGCGCCGGTCGTGGAAAGCCTGCTCGAGGCCCCGGAGGAGCCCGACCTGCCACCCAGGCCCTTCCTGCGACAGGTCCTGAACGAGATCAATGAGATCGGCGAACGAAGCTATCACGAGTGAACGAACTCAGGGCCAGCCGCACGCGAATCGCTACGCCAACCGTTGATTCCCGACCTAGCCGGGTGTCCCGGTGTCGGCGAGTCCGGTCAGGGCCTGCGGTAATGGGCCCTGGTGGAGGACGCCGAGGCGTTGGGTGGCGCGGGTCAGCGCGACGTAGAGCTCGGCCGCGCCGCGTGGGCCGTCGGCAAGGATCCGTTCTGGTTCCACGACGAGGACGGCGTCGAACTCCAGGCCCTTCGTCTCCGACGCCGCCACCGCGCCCGGCACACCCGGTGGCCCGATTACGACGCTGGTGCCTTCGCGACCGGCTTCGTCCCGTACGAATTCCTCGATGGCAGCGCGCACTTCGTCCTCGGTGACCCGCCTGGACCATGGCTGGACGCCGCACGCACGGACCGACTCCGGTGGCTGGACCTCGGGTGCGAACTCGGCGAGCAGCGCGGCGGCGACGGTCATGATCTCCGCCGGGGTGCGGTAGTTCACCGACAGCGATCGGTAGACCCAGCGGCCGGGCACGTACGGCTCCAGCATCGTGTCCCACGATGCCGCTCCGGCGACCGACCGGCGTTGGGCGAGATCGCCGACCACCGTAAAGGATCGGCCCGGGCAGCGCCGCATCAGCACCCGCCAGTCCATTTCGGACAGCTCTTGAGCCTCGTCGACCACGACGTGCCGGTAGGTCCAGTCCCGGTCCGCGGCAGCGCGTTCGACGAGTTCACGGGTGTCACGTTCCAGGAAGCGATCCGCCAGGTCCTCGGCATAGAGCATGTCCTGGGCGAGCAGGTGGTCCTCGTCGTCCATCAGGTCCTCGCGGCTGATCATGATGTCCAGCACGCCGGCGGCGTACGCGGCCTCGTCCTCGCGTTCCCGCTCGGCGGCCTGGTCGGCCGACTTGAGAAATTCACCGCCTCGTAGTCGCCACCGTCAAAATTTCGGATTCGGACGATTACCCTGCATTTGCTCCACGGTGATTGGAATCGCCTCCTGCCCATTCGATCAGCGCAGAGAAGGTAGCAAAATCGGTGGCGCAGACGATTAGTGGGCATCCATGCGGCCCGATTGTCATCGACTGCCAAGGGTTAGCCCGCATGGCAAGCCGCCAACGGCCATTTAGAGTTCCAGCCCATGGTGCAGCCAACTCCATGGCAAGCGATCGCGATGTCACACCAACAGCGGACCACGACAGCCAGCCACCCCGAAATCGCCTCTACCGCACGGCGGATCGACGTCCAGGCAATCCTTGCCGCACGGCGGGGCGACTTGGGCTATCTGGGTGCAGCGGTCGGGAGCGTCATTACGTTCGTACTGTTGTTCCAGCCCTGGCTCGCCATCAGCGGTGCCGACGGCAAGGTCTCCACCAACGCCTTCGGCCGCATCACCGTCACCACGTCCATGGTGGGACTCTGGTCGTCGTCGCCACCAGCCAGCGCGAAGGTCAGCGGGCTGTGGGGCGTCCTTGCCGGCGTGGCCGTCGTCGTCACCGTGGCTACCGTCGTGCTGAATCTCCGGGTCCGCACCGAGAAACTGTCTCGACTGGCGGCGGGGTCAACGGTCGCGGTCGCCGTTTTCGTCGTCCTCGGCCTGATCTACTTCAACGGCCAGGGCAACGACCTGCGGGCAATGATCGGCTCCGGACCGCCGCGGGACATGGGCACCCAAATCGGTCTGCTCATACGCACGGCCGCAGGCAACGGCCAGTACCCTGTCCCCGGGCTGCGCACAGTGTCCTACGCGAGCCCGACCCTCGCGACAGCGGGGATCGCCGCAGGCGCGACGTCGCTGGCATCGGCAGTGGCGGCGGTCGCTCAACTACTGCACGGAAAGAGACTTGGACGCTTGGCAGCGCCGGCCGCTGCGCGATCCGACGCCGACTGAGGTCGCTTGACGCCGTAGACCGTGGGAACACACAGCTCAACTATCGGGGAGGCGTGATGAATCGGTCCCGCCGAATGCCTCCACAACCTCCTTCGCGGTGGATCGACGGGTCCGGGCGCAACCGGGCACGGCACTGAGTGATGGGTCGGTCGAATTCGCCAGCCCAGCTGCGCTAGTGGGTGCTTCGCGCGCAGCAGGGTCGCGCTCGCTGCTGGTGACTCCCGAACACCGATCTGCTGCGCCAAAGCCCGTGACGCTCCGGCCGCAAGGCGCGGAGCTATGGCCAAATCGTCTCATCACCGGGCCTTGGGTGAGCTGAGCAGGTGCGGCGGTGTCCGGGTAGGACGCACCTTCTGCACGAAGTTTCGCCTCCGCTCATGGTACGTCTCACCTGCGCTGAGGAAGTTGTGGCGCATAGTGGCCAACTCCTCGCTGCGGTAGTCGGCCAACGGTTTGGCTACCTCGTCTGCGGCTCGGCGATTCTGCTTCGTCACCAGGCGGCTCACCAGCTCCGGACTGCCAGCCAGTCCTGCCGCCGCACGCCGTATCGAGATCCAGAAGGTCTCGGCGCTGCCGGGTAGGACGCGATCCACCAGGCCGAGCGCGGCGGCTTCTCGGGCGCCAACCGGAAGGGCCTCTCGCGTCAAACGCTCAGCCTCGGTCGCGCCGACGCGTTGGGGCAGTGTGTAGGTCCAATACTCCGAGCCGTGCAGGCCCATCAGCCGGTAGTGCGGGTTCAACACGACCGACTCACGACACCAGACCTCATCTGCGGCCAGCGCCAGCATCACCCCACCTGCCGCCGCATTTCCCGCCAAGGCCGAGATCACGAGCTTGTCCGTGGTGGTGAGTATTGCCTCCACCAAGTCGTTCATGGCGTTGATGTTGAGCCAGGACTCCTCGGCCGGGTCGTCGGCCGCCTCGATCACGTTGAGGTGGATGCCGTTGGAGAAGAAGTCTCGGGCTGGACCGAGCACGAGCACGTCGATCGGCCGTGCACCTGCCTGCTGGAACGCCGCCAGCAGGCTACGGCATTGGCGGGTACTCATCGCGCCGCCGGGAAAGGAGAACTCGAGGTATCCGACGGTGCCCTCTTCCCGGTAGCGCAGCTCGGACCAGGTGTCCCGGAAGGCAGCCGAGGCAGGTGTGACGGGTACCTCCGGGATTGTTGTCGGCAAGTCGAGCCCGAGCGCATCGGTGGCGGGCCGCTTGAACGTCGGTGGACCCCCCATCACACGACGGGGACGTAGCTGCGGCACCCACACCGCGCCATCGACGGTGGCCCGGCAAATCGCGCCGTCACGGATAGCGAGCACGGTGCCCGGGACACCACGCAGTCGATCCTCGCCGTGGCCGCCGTGTAGGTAGTACTCCCGCCCGTACAGCTCGTCCAGAACGCCCGGTTGAGAATCGGCGGCGCGCAACTTCCGTAGCACAACCGCTGTATCGTCGGCTGACCAGTCGATCCGGCGGATCCACTGACCGTGATAGGGCCGCACCTGTCCCCGGACGTCCGGTCGGCGGTAGTCCAGCGGCTCTGGCTCGAACCGGCCGCCGGCGAATCGGTCAACCGCGAGCAGCACGGCCCGCGCAGCGGCGTCGGCGACCTCGTTGCGGTACAGCTCGCTTTTGCCGCAGGGTGCGAGGGTGAACGGCACCGAGGCCCAGATGGGTCCTGCATCCATCTCCTCGACCGCCTGGAGCACTGTGACGCCCCACTCGTGTTTTCCCTCGTAAATGGCCCAGTCGAGGGATGAGGGTCCGCGGTCGCCTTTCGGTCCTGGATGCACGATCAGCACCGTGTGCGCGGACCAGATGTCCTTCGGGATCGCCGTGGTGAGCATGGGCGCGAGGATCAGTTCCGGCCGGAAGGCCGCGACCCGCCCGCGTAGCAGGTCGTCGCCGAGTGCCAGTGCCACACCAACGAGGTGGTCGCGGGCACGTAATTCGGTGTGGACGCGCTGAGTGAGGCTGTTGAATGCATCGGCGACCAAAAGGATTCGCAACATTGCCCTCCATCGGGTGATGTGAAACGTTGATGCCTCATCCTGTGTTGTCTGAAAATAGCCCCACCGCAGCCAATCCGCACTTCGGCGCGGTTCGCGTAGTACTTCGAGGCAGTTGACGCTGGCGTGAGTTTCAGCCGGAGTACCAGGGCGGGGTCATCGGGGTGAGGCCGAGATCAGCGAGCGCCGCCGCGCCGCGGGCAGCATGGTCGCCGCCGGCGAGCACCCTGGTCCGCGCCGACTGGTAGCGGCAACCGGCGGCATCGAACACATCCGCCGTGGCAAGCAGCCGCTCCTGGTCCTTGGCGAGCAGCGCTTCGGCCCGGTCCACAATGGCACCGGCGATGGGGTTCCCGGCCACGATGGTCCGGCCCTCGGCAAGGCGGCCGGCGGCATCGGAGCTCCCAGCGAGCACGGCGGCTTCGGCGCGCAGCGCCACATACCAGTGAAGCCAGATCCACGTGACCCATCTCCACACCTCGCCGGGCTCCGGCGCCATACGTTCCAGCGCCTCCCTTGCCTGTCCATTGTGGAGCATCAGCATCGCGTCGAAGACCGCTTCGTAGCCGTAGGCATGTCCCGGTGGGGTGCCGAGCCGATTCAGGACCGCGTTCCATTCGCACCGGGCATCATGGTCGTCGCGGAGACCATGAATCAGTCTCACGCCAGCCACTGCGGCACCGAGGATCGATCTGGCGGGGCTGCCGGCCCGCTGCCACGCCTCGAGGAACCGGACGCTGTGCGTGAGTACCTCATCGACGTTGCCCGCCAACGCGTCGACCACCAGCAGCCAACACGTGGCACGATGGCCGACCTCGGCCAGCAACGGATGATCCGCAAGTTGCCCTGCCCACCGGCGGGCACCCAGCAAGTCCCCGACGCCGAGCCCGGCCTCGGTGGCCTCACCGAGCGCGTCGATCAGCTCGTGGGTGCCTGCCGGAGTGTCCGATGTGGACGAGAGCAGCGCGATCCGGCGCCGTGCCGTGGCCGCGGCGGCGAATGTGTCGCCGGCCCAGCCCTGGGCGCCGGTGAGGGTATCGAGGGCGGCGGACTCGGCGAGCGGGTCGCCGGTGCGGTGAGCGAGTTCGACTGCCCGTTCGGCGCGCGCGATCGTCTCCGGTACGGCGTTGTCGGGTCGGCCCTGGACGGCGCCGAACGCGTCGGTGAGCGCTCTGCCAGCCTCGGCCAGCGCTACCGCGGCCCGGGCGGCCGGGTCATCGCCGGCCAGCTCCCGCGCCTCGGTGATGAGCGCCATCGCCTCCTCCGGTGGCAGGTTGCGTACAAACTTGCTCGAAAACCGGTACGCGTTGGTGGCGGCGGTCGCCAGGTCGGCGGCGGCGCCGGCGGTGTCTCCGGCGCGGCGGGCGGCGGCCGCGGCCGCACGGTGCAGGCGGTACATATCGTCGCCACGCATCTGGCATCCGGCCGCGGCCGCGGCGTGCCTCAGCAGCGCTGCGGTGGCGGCTGGGTCATCTGCGAGCGCGGCCGCCTGCTCATAGCGCATCTGGGACTCGCCGGTCAGGTGACGGGTGAAGGTCAGGTCCGCCAGGTACCGGGCAAAGCGGTACGCGTCCGCGTGCTGCTCTGGCCGGTCGGCCGCCCACACCATCGCGGAGCGGAAGTCGTCGGCCACCGCGTCGAATCGTGCCCGCCAGTCCGCTCGCACCACCGCCAAGTCAGCGGCCTCGGCCAAGCACCAGCGAAGGTGCCGAGACCGGGCGTCGACCAGCTCGCCGGCCTCGGTGAGCCGCTCCATCCCGTACTGGCGGATGGTTTCCAGCGCCCGGTATTCGGTTCCGCTCGGGGACGCCGTCACCACCAGCAGGCTCTGCTCGACGAGTCGGGCCAGTCCGATAGCGACAACACCTCCCTCGGACGCGGCCACCTCCGCCGCCGCCGCAATGGTAAACGACTTCATGAACACCGACACCCGCCGCAGGAGCACTCGATCGTCCGGCTCCAGCAGGGCGTGGCTCCAGTCCAGCGCTGCTCGCACCGAGCGGTGCCGGTCGTCGGTGCGCGCGCCGCCGGCGAGCATCTGGAGCTGGTCGGACAGACCGGCGGTGAGGCCATCCAGCCCAAGCGTGATCCAGCGCGCGGCGGCCAGCTCGATCGCCAGCGCCACTCCATCCAGCCGCTCGCAGAACTCGGCAACTTGGTCACGCAGCGCGTGATTCGGCGGCCAGCCGACCGCTGCCGCGCGGTCCATGAACAACGAGACCGCATCCGATTCACCATCGCCGGCCAACGACATCGGCGGGACCGTGTAGACCCGTTCGAACGGCACCATCAGCCTGGCCCGGCTGGTCGCCAGCACCGTCAATCGAGGGCACGTCGCGAGCAGCCGTTCGATGAAAGGTGCCACCCCATCTCGCACGTGTTCGCAGTTGTCCAGCACCAGCAAGGCGTGACGGTCGGCCAGCGCGGCCGGTACCGACTCCTCCATGCCACGGCCAGGCTGCTCGCCGAGGCCGAGTGCAAGGGCGACCGTACCGGCGACCACGCATATGTCCGGGCTGGTGATCGGTACCAGGTCGACGAACCACACTCCGTCGGAGTACTCACCGGCTGCCTCCGTGGCGACTGTCAACGCGAGACGGGTCTTGCCCACTCCGCCGGGGCCGATCGCGGTCACCTGCCGATGCTTTTTGATCATCTCGGTCAGTTCGGCCCGCTCCCGCATCCGGCCGATGAACGAGGTCAGCGGTGTCGGCAGGACCGGTGCCGGGTGCGACCGGTCGGCGCGCGCGAACTCGGACGCCCGCTGAGCAAGCGCTCGCCGATCCGGAACCTCCAGCTTGCGCAGGAGAGAGGAGACATGGCTCTCCACAGTGCGTACCGAGATGAACAGTCGCGCACCGATCTCGGCGTTGCTGAGATGCTCCCCCACCAGCGCCAGCACCTCGGCTTCCCGAGCCGAGACCTCCACCGTCGCCGCCATGGGCACTATTCTGCCGTATCCGCTTCCCGCTCATACTGTTCGGTTGGTTTCCGTGGTGGGCGCCAATGCCCGCACCTGCGACGCACAACGGCAAGGTGCGGGGTATAGATCCGGCAGCACGGTTCCTGCCGTACGCGATCCGTGCCCTGATCAGTGGACGGTTCCGTGGTCGCCACGGATGCGGGTCGGTCACGCGGGAAGAGATGCTGTGAGCACTTCCGGTTCGTCGCAACAGACGGACAAACCGGGTCGATGTGACCCACGACTTCAGGAGTGATCATGACCAGCTCTCCCACCCTGGGAATCAAGACCGTGCTGCATCCCGTGTCCGACCTGGCGGAAGCCAAGGCGGTGTACTCTGCCCTGCTCGGCGTACCGCCACAGACCGACTCGTCCTACTACATCGGCTTCGAGATCGAGGGCCAGCACATCGGCCTGGTGCCGGGTGGTGGCCCGCAGGGTATGACCGCACCGGTGGCCTACTGGCACGTGCCGGACATCGAGGCGAAGCTGGCCGAGATCACCGCCGCGGGAGCCACCGTGAAAGAGGCCGCGCACGACGTCGGTGGCGGCCGCCTGGTGGCCACCGTGACCGACGCCGATGGCAATGTCCTCGGGCTGATTCAGGACCGATGAGTACGAACCCCCCGCTGCCATGCTCGGCGTCAACGTGCTCATCCTTCTCAGGGAAGTCCCATTGACCTGGAACAACTGGATTCGGCAGATCCACCGCTGGCTGGTCATTGTCATTACAGTGACCGCCATCGCCCCCTCAACACTGACACGGAGGAACCGGCTGATGAATGCTCAGAAGTCCGCCACACGCACCACCGCGAAGAACAAGACCGCGGTCGGATTCACGAACGAAGAACGCGCCGCGATGAAAGAGCACGCCCAGGAGCTGAAGACGGCCGCCCGCCGTGGCTCGCGCACCGCCAAGGCGGACGGGGAGAAGGACGTGCTCGCGAAGATCGCCGAGATGGCGGAATCCGATCGCGTTATGGCCGAACGGCTCCATGCCGTCGTCAGAGCCAGCGCACCGGACCTCTCGCCGAAACTCTGGTACGGCATGCCTGCATACGCCAAGGGCGGCAAGGTCGTGCGCTTCTTCCAAAGCGCGGAGAAGTTCAAATCTCGGTACGCAACGTTCGGCTTCAGCGACATGGCAAACCTCGACGACGGCGCCATGTGGCCGACTGCTTTCGCTCTGACGAAGTTGACCGCCGCCGACGAGACGAGGATCGGCGAGCTCGTGAAGAAAGCGGTGGGCTGAGGACTGCGCCCCAGTGTGAGGCCGGCCTGCTGCAATGCCGCGTTCGGCCGGCTCGCTGCTGACAACATGGCCTGCCCGCACTGGGCAAGTTCCTTGCCACTCCGCGCCCCCTCGCCGAACCGCGCTGCAACTTGACGCAATAGTCAAATTGAGGGATATTTCTTGACTATGGAGTCAAGAAAATTCCTCGAAATGACGATCCCGGAATCTCGACAACGAGACGGGAAGGCGCCGCAGGCGTCTGAAGAGGCACCTGTAGAGCTGGCGGCCGAGTCGGCGCCGATGGTGCTGATTCCCGCCAAGGGCAGCTTCGGCGTGTGCGGGCTGGATGGGAAGTGCTGCTGATGGCTGGTGAAGCGTCCGGTATCCACACCGACCCGCTTGTGGTCGATGTGTGGAGCGATGTCATGTGCCCGTTCTGCTACATGGGCGATGCCCTTCTGATGCAGGCGATCGACCGGTTCGAGCACAAGCAGTCGGTGGAGATCCGCTACCACAGCTATCAACTGATGCCACAGCTGCCCGCCGACGCCATCGACCTCAACGAACTGCTGGTGCGGGAACGGGGCTTTCCGCGTGAGCAGGCCGAGGCAATGAACGCTCAGGTCGCCGCCCGTGGCGCGCAGCTCGGTCTGGAGTACCGGTTCGACCGGGCGATCGCGACGAACACCTACACCGCACACCGGCTCATGCACTTCGCGGCCGACAAAGGGCGCCAACACGAGATGGTCCAGCAGCTCTTCCGCGCCTACTTCACCGACGGCCACCATGTCGGCGACCACGACGTGCTCGCCGAGCTCGCCGCTGAGGTCGGCCTGGACCGCAACGAGGCGTTGGAGGCGCTGCGCAGCGGCGCGTTCGCCGACGAGGTCGACGCCGACATCGCCCTGGCCCAGCAGATGGGCATCAGCGGAGTACCATTCTTCGTCTTCGCAGGCCAGTACGCTGTGTCGGGTGCGCAGCCGGTCGAAGGCTTCCTCCAGGCGCTGAACACCGCCTGGGCCGCGCTGACCACGCCCGCTGGAGCACAAGCAAAGGGGTAAGCATGGCTGTGAGCCCGCCGAGGCGGCTGCGTGCCGATGCCCGACGCAACCGTGAGGACATCCGCACAGCCGCCGTCACCGTCTTCCGTGCCCGTGGCTTGACCACACCACTGGACGACGTCGCGCGCGCAGCCGGCGTCAGCAAAGGGACGATCTACCACCACTTCGGAGGCAGGCAGAAGTTGATCGACGCCGTCGTGGAGGAGATCGTCGCCGACCGGATCGACCAGATCATCGCCGACATCGAAGAACTGGACAGCCCGCTGGAACGCTTCGAGGCGTACCTGCAACGGATCTGGCTGCTGCAGTACGACGAACCAGCCGTGAACGACGTGCTGCTTCGCGCGATGCCGGACTCCGAACCGCTCACATCGCTGTGCGAACGCGCAAGCCAGTTCGCTCAGCGCCTCCTACACGAGGCCCGAGCGGCGGGAAAGATCCGCGAAGACCTCACCGCCCAAGATCTGTACGCATTGATCTGGGAACGCGGCATTATCGCCTGTGCCTGCCGCGACCAGTCCCGCACCGACTACGAACGACGATGCGGGTACACACTTCGGGGACTACGCCGCTGAAATGAACGCCCGCGCTCGAGATCGCAGGGTGTGCCGGGGCTCGGAAGTGGCGCTCCGGGCGAATCAGCTCGGCCGCCGCGCCCGCCACATCGGACATGACGATTCGCGACGGAGTTCTTCTCCTCGCGTTCGGCGCCGAACTCCCCGCCCCGGCCGACGCCCCGGCCCACCGGCGCCTGCTGGCCTTCCTCGGCCGTGAACTGCAGACTCCGGCTATCGGGGATCGCCATCGGCGATCAGTCGCGCAGCGCCCTCGCCAGCGAGGAGACCTCGCGCGACGCGGCGGCCAGTAGCGAGCAGTAACAGCGCGGCGACGGGTCCTTCGACAGCGAGCCCCTCGCCCGCAGTCCATTCCGCGTCGGTTGCCACGAGGCGATACCCGGTCAACTTCTTGCGAGCATTGAACGGAGCGCCCGTGGTCCAGACTCGTTGCAGAGCCGATCGTGCAGCGTCGATGGGCATTTCACGAGCGATACCGAGTGGAACCGTGATGTCTTGGCCGTGCACCAGCAAGTCCATCAGCCGATCGGCAGGTGTGGTGCCGATTACGGTCGACCGAACGCCGATGCTGTCGCTCAGCTCCGTGAGCAGCTGCGCGGTCGGCATATTCTCGGCGTGGCGGATGGCGGTGTCTCGGATCGCTAGGTCCAGGTTGCCGTGGGCGCGAATCAGGTTGACGAGAATCCAGCTGACGCTGGGGCGTGCGGACAAAACGATGTGCGCGACGACATCACGTACTCGCCAGCCCGCACAGAGCGAGCCGTGGTCCCACTCATTTTCGGACAACGTCCCCAGCAGTTCGACCAGGCTTGCCCGCTCGTCGGCCACAGCCCGCCAAATCTCTTCGTTGGTCATCGTTGCGTCGTTCGCCATTCCCGTCGCTCCATCTCCCGTGGGTGTTCCATTACGGTAGGAACTCCACCAGGGTGGAGGTTCCAGCAATCGTGACGGACAACACACAAGACGACGGCTCGGTCAGCATCGGGGAACTGTCGCGACTGACCGGTGTTCCGGTCCGCACCATCCGCTTCTATTGCGACGAAACGATTCTGGAGTCTCGACGCACCTCGGGCGGGCACCGGATATTCGACCCGGCCACCGCCATCGATCGGCTCCTGCTGGTGCGCCGACTCCGTGCGCTCGGTCTGAGCCTGGCCCCTATCATGGACGTGCTCGCCGGCACGATGTCACTTGCCGAGGCGGTCGCCGCCGAACGCAGGACGCTCGATACCGAACTGGCAGTGTTGACATGGCGGCGGGCCTCGCTGCGCGCAGTCGAAGACGCGCCGTCTGCCGAGCGGGCCGCCCGCTTGGAACTGCTTGCCGCAGTCCAGGACCGACACAGCGCCCACAACTCGCTCGTGGCGTTCTGGCGACGCATGCTCACCCCCATACCGCCGGAAATGTTCGACGGGTTCATCGCGATGAACGTGCCAGACCTGCCACACGATCCGGCACCACACCAGGTCGTGGCCTACGCCGAACTCGCCACCTTGATCGCCGATCCTGTGCTTCGCGCCATGGTCTCACGCCAGCTCTGGCGATCCGAGCAGACTCGGATCCGCCACAAGCGGGCACTGCTCACCGGAATCGCTCAGGCCTGCGAGTCTGCCGGTCACCTGCTCCTCGCGAACCAGCAGCCTCGGCCCGGCCCCGAACTGGACCAGTTCGTCGACGCCCACGCTGCCGCTCGAGGCGAACGCGACACACCACAATTCCGGCGGCAGCTCTTGGCCGGCGCGGACGACACCGACCACCGCATCCACCGATACTGGAGCCTCACCAGTGAGCTCATCGGCGCGCCGACGGTCGGCGCTGCTCACCACTGGTTGTACAACGCGCTCACGCAATCGGCCAGCCCGGACCGTCTTCGCACTGACATCATCACCACCACCGAGCCGCCGCGTATGCACCGGGCGTAGCTCCCTCCCGAAACCGAACACGACCAAGGCGGGCACGGTTGTGCCGAGCCGCCCGCCCACGGACTTCGGGAAGTCCGTGGGCGGGCATCGGGTATCAGGTGGGTTCTGGGGCTAACGCTCGATGGCCTCGATGATTCGGGGGCGAAGTTCGGCGACACGGATGACGGCGTCGACGGATCCGACCTCGACGGCGCGCTGGATGTTGTGCACGCGGTCGAACTCCGTGGCCACCTCGCCGAGCTTCTCTGCGCGGACCGACGAGCGGAGCTCGTCGAGCTCCGCCGTCAACGCGCCGCGGTCGGCGCCGGAGGCGATTGCGGCGCGTGCCTCCAAGTCCCGCACGCGCGGGTCGGCTGCGGTGCGGGCGTTGACGTCGCCGGAAAACACCACCGCGGCGGCCGGGGCGCCACCGAGTACCGAGGCGAACGAGCCTTCCAACGCGAGCACGGTCATGTTCGGGTTCAGCGCCTTCGAGAACACCACGAACGCGCCACCGTGGTACCGCGAGATCACGCAGAACACAATCGGCCCGCGGAAGTTCACGATCGCGCGGCCGATCTCGGCGCCGTATTCCAGCTGCAATTTCCGCATCGACTCCGGGGACCCGTCGAAGCCCGACAGGTTCGCCAACACCACCAGCGGACGGTTCCCGCTGGCCGCGTTGATCGCCCGCGCGGCCTTCTTGGATGACCGCGGGAACAGCGTGCCAGCGGTGTAGGTGTCCGGGCCGTCGGTGGGCGGAAAACCGCGCCGCGGCACCGACTGCGACTCGATACCGAGCAGGCACACCGGCATGCCACCGAGATGAACGTCCTGCACCACTGCGGTCTCCGCGTCGGCCATGCCCGCCCAGCGTTCCAGCACCGGGTGGTCCTGATCGGAGAGCGCCCGCATCACGGTTCGAATATCGAACGGCTTCTTACGGTCCGGATTCGCTCGAGCGGAGAAGATCTCGCCGACGGTGGTGAAGTCGCTGCCCACCACCGCATGCGGGAAGTCGGAGACGTCGCGGTCGACGGGGTCGGTCGTCTTCGCCCGCCTCGGCGCATCCTCCCCTGGTGCGACATACGTGTGGTCGTAGTACGACATCAGCACGTCGCGCGCAGCGGGCAGGTTCGGCGCCCAGTACTGCGCCTGCCCATTCGGGCCCATCACCCGGTCGTAGCCGCCGATGCCGTGGTTGTCCTCGGCCGACACGCCACCGGAGAAGTCGAGTGACTCCTTGCCGGTGAGCACCATCGCCGAGTCCGGCGTCATCACCAGGATGCCCTTGGTGTGCATGAGCATCGTCGCCTCAGCGTTCCAGTAGGGCTGCGCACCGACGTTGATCCCCGCGACCACGATGTTGATCTCGCCGCCGTCCTGCGTGAACTCGACGATCCGCTTGAGCGCCGCCGCCACCCAGTCCATGTTCTCCGTGCCCGACTCCATCGAGATCCTGGCGCCGGCGGACAGCGCGTACCACTCCAGCGGCACCTGCATCCGCTCGGCCAGGTCCAATGCCGCGATCACGCGGCGGCACTCCGGTTCCGACAGTGCGCCGAGCGACTTCGTCGGGTCGCCGAACAACACGACCCTGGTGACGCCCTGTGGGTGCCGCGGGGTCGGCGTGGTGACCACGCCCGCGACGATCGCCGCGGTGTTGCGTCCCTTCGGCCGGTCAACCGGCACAAGCGCGTGGTCGTCATCGAGATCGTGCTCCACGAAATCGCCGAGCAAGCCCGTCAACTCGTATGGGTACACGGTGCTGCGGCTGCTCGCGCGCAGCACCTTCTGTCGGTAGTCGTCGACCGGCTCGACCGGCTCGACCGACGGCTCGCCGACGGTCAGCTGGGTGCCGCCGGTCGCGTCGAAGGAGATACGCACGGTGAGTTTGATCAGCTCGCCGGTCTTCCGGTCGCGCTGGCGCGCGATGAACAGGATCTCCTCCAGACCTGCACCTGCGGTTGTCGGCAGCACGCGCCCGGCGATCATCTCCAGCTCCGCGCGGGTGAGGTCGCTCGGCGGCCAGATGTAGACCACGATCCGGTTGGTATTGAAGCGTTTCTTCGATGGTCGCCGCGACTGCGCGCGGCGGATCGAGTCGACGCAGGTGGCGATGGTGTTCTCGGCCGTCGGCAGCGCGATCAGCCTGCCGGTGTGCTCGCGCAGCCCGGTCAGGTCGCGAACCTGCGCGAACGCGACGAGGCGGTCATCCGACGGGTTCTCCCGCGCCACGCACTGGAAGAGGTAGACCTCCTCGTCCAACGACGGCAGCCGGGTGAGGTCGAACTTGCTCAGCCGCTCCAGCTGCATCCGCTCCGCGATGTACGGGTGCAGGCCGCGGATCAATCGCTCCTCGGCCATCCCCGCGGTCGACGGGCGGAAGGTGAAGTGGTGGTGTATCACCGCGGCGCCGCGGCCCGCGACGGTGGCGGTGAGTCTGCGCACCTGGTTCGGCAGCGGATGCGTTCTGACGACCTCGTGCAGCGCAGCCGCCATCGCGTCGGAGTCCTCCGGCTGCTTCTCCCAGGCAAGATAGATGTCGGCGTCGATGGCGTTACCGTCGCTCGCCAGCTCCGCCAGCCCGCGCAGCGCGCTGCCCAGCGCTTCGAAGCTCACCGCGCAGGAGACCACACGCGAGCCCACACGCTCGGCGACCACAAACGTGCAGCCCGCGTCCTCGGCGGTGCGGACACCGGTAAGTCCCTTGTTGCCGTAGTACCGCCGGGTCAGCACTTCCAGCATGACCGCGTTGTCCAGGTGGTGGTGGATAAGCCGCTGACCGAGCAGCCGCACCAACGGCTCGGTGCTGCGCACCATCTCGGCGATGCGCTCGGCGCGGTCCGGCGTGTCCGGGTACGCATCCAAGTGGCGCAGATGTTTCCGGACATCGGCATAGACGCGGGCGCGGTTGCGGCGCAGCAGCGGCTGGCCGAACCAGGCGAACACCACGCCGCGCGCGAGGTCGGAGACCACTGGGTAACGGACCTGTGTTGCGGCCACCAGCCGTTCCAGCGCGAGACCGGCCGGCTCCCGCAGCGTGTCGTCGGGCAGCGGTTCCCGCAGCCACGCGCGCAGCAATGTCGCGACGACCGTGGCGGTGGCGGACCCGCGTTGTTGAGCAAGGAAGATCCGGAACACCCCGGCTTCGAGCTCGGGAGAACGCTCCAGCTCGGTGACACCGTAATGCCCGAGCGCCTTGGCAAGCTTGGCCTGGAACGACTCCGGCAGCCCGGCCCGCTCGACGTCGAGACTCTGCAGGTACGTGTGGAAGTACTCGCGGGCGCTGTGCACATGGCCGCCGATGTCCTCGCCCGCAGGCCGGTTGCGGCTCAGCTCGGCGAGGTCGGCGAACACGTCGAGGAGTTCGAGCTCCTCGGCCAGCGGACGGCGGCCGTCCGCTGCTACCGCCCGGCGTGCGACGAGGTAGTCGTCGAGCACCCGGCGTTCGTCGTGCGGGTCGACGTCGAAGCCCAGCAGCAGGCTGCGCAAGTCCTCCTGGCCGCGCGAGGTACGCTCCTGCGCCGTGATCTTCCCGGACGCGGCGGGCAGGTCCAGTTCGACGGACCCGGCGGCCGAAGTATCCTCGGCTTCGGTGTCGTCGTCGACGAGCGGCTCCAGTCGCAGCAGCGGTGCACCGGTCTCCACCTGGCTGCCCACAGACACGACACATTCCTTCAGCCGCGCCTTGAACGGCGCCCGCAGCACCGTCTCCATTTTCATGCTCTCCAGCACAAGCACCGGCACGCCCGACTCGACCTCCGCGCCGACCTCCAGCGGCGTGGCGACCACCAGCGCGGGCGCGGGTGAGCGCAGGACGCCGCCCTCATCGCGGCTGACCCGGTGCGTCACGCCATCCACCTCGACCAGGTGGATCAGCCCGTGTGTGCCGGTGATCAAGCGGTATCGGGTGTCGTTGACGACGATCCGCCCGGTGTGCCGGTCGAAGCGCTCGAGCTCGACGTCGGCGGCACGTACGTCGCCACCCGATTCGACGCCGACGCGGAACCGATGCGCGCCGACCCGCGCAACGCGCACGCGGTAGCCGACGCCACGCAGCTTCAGGTCCAGCGGGCGTCCGCTCTCGTGCTGCACCTGCGGGCGGCCGCCGAACGCCGTCGACAGCAGCCGCTGCCGCTCGACGCGTTCCTCCTCCTCGTACGCCTCGATGGCGGCGGCCGCCAGTGCGACGGCAGAGTGCTGATGCGAGACCAACCTGCCCTCGCCGCGGACGCGGTCGATCCAGCCGGTGTCGGCGCTGGCGTCGACCACCTCCGGCTGATCGAGCAGATCGAGCACGAAGCTCTTGTTCGTTGCGCCACCCTCGATGATCACGGTGGTCTGCGCCATCGCACGGCGCAGCCTGCCGAGCGCCTCGTCGCGGTCGCGGCCGTAGGCGATGATCTTGGCGATCATCGAGTCGAAGTCGGCGGGAATGGTGTCGCCCTCGCTGACGCCGGTGTCCACGCGGATGCCCGGCCCGGCGGGCAAGTCCAAGCGCACGATGCGGCCCGGGGAGGGCGCGAAGTCGCGGTCGGGGTCTTCGGCGTTGAGCCGGGCTTCGATGGCGTGCCCGCGCTCCACCGGCGGCTCACCTTCGAGCCTGCCACCGGATGCCACCCACAGCTGCGCCTTGACCAGGTCGAACCCGGTTGTGCATTCGGTGATCGGGTGCTCGACCTGCAGGCGGGTATTGACCTCGAGGAACGCGAACTGCTTGTCGCCAGGATGGTAGAGGAACTCGACGGTCGCCGCGCCGCGGTAACCGACCGCGACGGCAAGCCGTTCGGCCGACGCTTTGAGCTCGGCCGCCTGCGCGGGGCTGAGCACCGGCGACGCCGACTCCTCGATGACCTTCTGGTTGCGCCGCTGCACGGAGCAGTCGCGGACGCCGAGTGCCCACGCGGTGCCTTCGCCGTCAGCGATCACCTGGACCTCGACGTGCCGGGCACCGGTGATCAGGCGCTCCAGGAACACGACGCCACTGCCGAACGCCCGCGCGGCCTCCTGGCTGGTGCGCTCGTAGGCGTCGGCGAGTTCGACCTCGTTCGTGATCACGCGAATGCCGCGTCCGCCGCCGCCTGCGGTCGCCTTCAACATCAGCGGGTAGCCGATCTCGCCCGCCGCGGTCAGGGCGGCTTCCAAGGTTCCTACCGCACCGCGGCTCCACGGCGCGACCGGCACACCGACCTCCTCGGCGATCAGCTTCGCACCGATCTTGTCGCCGAGCATGCGCATGGCCTCCGCGCTCGGTCCGACGAAGGTCACTCCAATCCGCTCGCACAGCTCCGCGAATGCCGGGTCCTCCGCCACGAAACCCCAGCCGACCCACGCGGCGTCGGCCCCGGTCTCCACCAGCGCGAGCTCCAGCGCCTTCAAGTCGAGGTACGGGCGCTCGGACGCGGGACCGAGGTCGTAGGCGATGTCGGCCTCGCGCACAAACGTGGCAGTGCTGTCGACGTCGGTGTGCAGGGCGACGGTTTCGATCGGTGTCGCGGTCTCTGCGGCCAGGTCCCGAACAGCATGAATCAGCCGCATTGCGGCCTCACCACGGTTGACGATCACGATACGTCTGAACACTCGACAGCCCTTCCTATATAAGGCACTAGCCCGGTCGACCGGAGCGACACATCCAGCGCGCCCCGTAAGCGAATTTATCTGGAGAAGCTTGTCACGAGGTCATGGGGATGCGCTTGCCAACGTTGGTATCGCCTGCCGCGTGTTGCGCTACAGGGACTGCACACAACCCGCAGGCTGGATTCGCTCTCCCGTCTTGCCGACTGAGTCGGAGCGAACCGCACCAATTCACGCACGGCAACGGCGATGTCGCGCCGCCCGCGATCTCGCTGCAGGAGCTGATCCACGGCCCCGTCCCTCTCTCGCCTCAGACTGTCCGGATGGCAGACGGCGAGGTCCTCTACGGCATGTGGACCGCCGGCGAGGTGGCCGCAAACACATCCGGCCAGAAGGCCACCACCGCCTCCGCTTGCCCGACTTTATGCCGCCTGGCTGATGTATTCCTGGAAGCGGCGGGTTAATTCGGTGTGTTGGCGGTCGCGAGGTCGAGGCGGTGGTCACCGAGGACGTTGCGCGGGCGCCGGGCCGGTGCGAACGTCGACAATGCGCGAAGTCTGACGGCGAAATCCACACGGACAGAGCGGGATTGGACCGACGGATGAACGTCGACCGTAGGACCAGCCGCGGTGATCGGAATCTATCGCATGATCGCGACGGCACGTGCGTCCCGTTAGCGGGGTAGGTTCGTATGAATGAAGGTCGGTGAACCCAGCCGAACAGCGCTGGCTACTGCATTTTCCCGCGCATACCACCAGATCGCCCCGGAACCGCGTATTTTCGTCGATCCCCTGGCCGTGCGGATCACCGGCGCCAGTCCGGAGGAACTGATCGACCGACACACCGCGATCCTCAACGAGGCGGGGATGGACCCGATGCTGCAACGTCGACGCCGGATGTTCCTGGCCGCGCGGAGCTGCTTCGCTGAAGAAACCCTCGCCACAGCTGTCGCAGAAGGCGTCCAGCAGGTTGTGATTCTGGGGGCCGGGCTGGATACCTTCGCCTATCGCAACCCTTACGACAGCGTTCGGGTCTTCGAGGTCGACCACCCCGACACCCAGGCGTGGAAGCGCGAACGCTTGGCCGCTGCTGGGATCGACATTCCGGACTCGTTGACCTTCGCACCGGTCGATTTCGAAAGCCAGACCCTCGACGAAGGGCTGGACACAGCAGGCTTCGATCGCGGTCAGCCGGCGGTGTTCGTCTGGCTCGGCGTGGTGATGTACCTGACAAAGGACGCGATGGTCGCCGTCCTGCGGTTCATGGCTGGGCAGTCGGCGTCGGCGCGAGTGGTCATCGACTACCTGTACCCGCCCACAAACGATGCCGCTCAGCAGGCCAGGGTCGACCGAGTCGCCGCGATCGGCGAACCCTGGCTCAGCTTCTTCACCGCCGAAGAATTCGCCAACCAGCTGCGGACGCTCGGCTTCGACGAGGTCGAGGACTTTGCCGGGGAGGTCCTGGTGGCGCGTTGCCTCGAGCAGCCCGCGCCAAGCACCAGCGGCGGAGCCGGGCCGCATGTGGTGCGGGCCGTTTCACTCGGCAGCAAACGCGAACGAAACTACAGCCCGGCGTCATAGCGACCGACTCATGGCGGCGATGTGGACGACAGGTCAGCTCAACGAAATGCCAGATATGCCGTCCCACTCTTCCGCGCACGGCAACGCGATTCGAACAGACGCAAAAAACGCCGCACGCCGCCGGTCGTCAGGCGGCCTGCGCGGCCTGATCGCCTCGTGGTCTACCTCCGCAGGCTTACAGTGGAATCTCTGAGAGTTTGCTGGAACCGCGTTTGTCCACACAACCAGTGGATAAACTCGGCTTGAAAGCACCTGATGAAGCGGGTCCACCCCTCCCCGTGAGAGGACCGTTCGATGGGTTTTGCACAGATCCGCCGGTTCCGGCGTGACCCGTTGGGTTTTCTCGAGAATCTGCGCCGCGCCAGCCCGGTGGAGGTGTTCCCGCTGCCATGGGGCGGGTGGTGTGTCGGCGATACGGGCCTAGCACTTACGGTGTTGAGTGACCGCGCTTTCAATGAAGGCATGTCTGGGTTCTTCGGTTCTATGCTGCCTTCTCGGTCTACTCAGGTCGATTTCGGCCGCGCTGTGCGCGGCATTCTCCGGACACATATGCGCGAGTACCGCGAGTCCCTGGCGGCGGCGGTGGTCGAAATGCCTTCCGTCACCCGCTGGCCTGCGGCTGGGATCGAGCTCGCGTATCGATGTACCGCGGACGTGCTGCTGCACCCCGATGGTTCCCCCAGGTTGCGGCAGTTACTGGAGCGAAACGCACGCGTGGGCGCGCTTCGCCCGGCTCGAATGGAGCAGCGGGCACGGGCGCAGTTGCTGCGCGCCAAGCTGTCCACCGCGCTGACCGAGCAGGTCCGAGAGCGGCGCAGCGACAGCCGCCACACCGCGGAAGCCGAACCACGGGATCTGCTCGATGCCGTGATCGGTGTCTGTCCCGACGAGGTCACCGATCCAACGGTGGCACAGCTGTACGTGCTGATGTTCCGGTCCATCGTGGGACCGCTGGGCTACTCACTCGCGTGGTCCGTGCTGCTGGGCAGCCTCCAGTCTTCCGGCTCACCATGGTCTTGGCCCGTCGACTGGGTCGTACGTGAGGCATTGCGGCACCGGCCTGTCTCCTGGATGGTCAGCCGTCCTGTCCCCTTTCCCACCGAACTCGGCGGGATCGCCTTCCAGACCGGCGACCTGCTATCCGTCAGCCCCTACCTGCTCCATCACGACGAACAACACTGGACCAGACCCGCGGCGTTCCAACCCGACCGCTGGGCTCAGCCGAGCGCGCACCGCCCCTACGTGCCCTTCAGCTTCGGCCCCTTCACCTGCGCCGGCGCCGCGGTCGCCCACGAGCTGGTCACCGAAGCAGCCACCACCCTCACCGGCAACACTTACCTGCGCGTCGTCGGCGGCGGCGACACCCGCCCGATCGTGACCAACGCCGCCACCCCCAGGCCATTCACGCTGCACCACACCCCCACAAAAACCCTGACCGCGCTCGACGGAGCCGCAGGAAGGAGGTGACGCCATGATCAAGGCATTGCGGTTCATCATCACCAACAAGCCGACCCGTTCCTGGAACCCGGCTGATTACGGGTGATCCTGCTACCAGCTGGGTGGCTCGTACACCGCGCACAACGGTGTACGAGCCACCTGAGTCTTGAATGAGTCTTCAGATTGCCGAGCGATTTCATGCACACCCGCGCCACCGGCGCGCAGGATTGAGATCTCTTCGCGCTCTGCGAAATTCAGCTGGCAATCGGACATAGTCGCCAGGCCGATCGATGGCATCCCGCCACTATCGCGGAACCAATCACCGGTGAGATGCCCGCCTACCCCTGACCGCATCCTCGCTCGACAGACCACGGGCGATATTCACCGAAAACTGCTGCGGTTTGTCCACGTCCCGGCGCCTCGGCCACCCCGTCCGGTCCGAAGCCCGCTTCCGCGGCACACCCATCGCAACTCCTCACTACTGAGATGTTGCCGCCGGTTCCAGGCATGGAAGGTTTTTCGGGCCATCGTGCAGCCGTGCGCTGACAGCGCACGGACAGATCGGGGCCGAATCGACAAATCAAGTCGCGTTACAACAAATTTCTGTGTTCTGCGTCACATCACGTTTGGAGACGAAACCCCTGCATACGCGGCATATCGATGTACTCGAACTACACTTTCCAAGATCGGCAATATCTTTCAGTCACTACTTGTTTGCCTCATGTTCACTTGTCGTGACCAAGCTGAGATCAGTTCCCGGACCAGAGCAGAATTCTGGCTGGACCAAAGGTAGTCCACATACTCGGAAACGACCGCAACGGAATTGCTTTCACCCGCGGCGGTCGCCGGAGAAACCAGCGGCACCACAGCCCGTGACCGCTTTCTCCTCCGCACGACAGCGGCTCGCCGGGCACCGACCCGAGTAGCTCACCGCGTCGCCAGGAATTCGACCCTGGCCTTCACAACAGAATCCGAAAACAGCACATGAGCCGATACAGGCGAACTCCCCCACCGGACACCCGCCGTGAATCCGTGCTGTCTCCTGCAGGCCGGATCACTGCACTAGCAAGGAACTGATTTCGCAATGCCCGATTTACGCCTTTCTCCTTTCCGCCGCCTGTCGCTCCGCGACGGAGTCACCCTCGTGGTCACCGCCATCGGCCTCATTGCCGTCGGCGCCTCCGCCGGGGTCGCGGTGGCCGACGACAATGTCCCGTCCGGCATTGCGATGGTCGCCGAGCAGCAGCCGGTCGCTGATGCCGCGCCGATCGACGCCCTGGCGTTGCCTGCACTGCCGCCGCTGCCCGCACTGCCGCCGCTGAACTTCCTACCTTCGCCACCGCCCCCGGTCTACGAGAACAACCTCGACGGCTGGATCCGCCAGTCTCTCGACATCATGCGCGCCCACAACATCCCGGGTAGCTACGACGGAATCCACCGCAACGTGATGCGCGAATCCGGCGGCGACCCCCACGCCATCAACCTGTCGGACTCCAACGCCGCCGCTGGCACCCCGTCCAAGGGGCTACTGCAGGTGATCGACCCGACCTTCAACGCGTACCACGTCGACGGCACCGCATTCGACATCTGGGACCCGGTCGCCAACATCACCGCGGCATGCAACTACGCCGCCCACCGCTACGGCTCGATGGACAACGTCAACTCGGCCTACTAGCGGCAAGCCGCTCGCCCGCACAGGCGCGTGTGACATTGCCGAACGGGCGGGCGTTGGCCCGAGGGTTCGCTTCCGGTCGACGCTCGCTCTTTGTCGAAAGCTCGTTCCTGCCGAGCGAGCCAGGCCGCAGCGGCGGCCGGTTCGGTTCGGCCCTGGCTTCGCGGTCGGCGTCGTTGGTGTCGTCGGCGGCCAGGTGCTCTGGAGGCAGGTCCGCCGTGACCGTCTGAATCTCCGTGTGGTGGTAGAACTTCGGCGACGCGGCCTTTGGGTGTCCGCCGGTCCGGCATTGTTCTCGGTACTTGTGACGCGCTGGTGACGCTGAGGCGGTGAGTACGTGTGGTCGCACGGCTCGGCTAGGTGTTCGTGCTGTCGCCGGAGGGAGGGTCGCCCGGATATTCGTAGAGCAGGGTTCCGCTCGTGATGGTCATGAAGACTCCGAAGACCAGGACTATTGCGGTCAAGATGCCGAACACCCAACCATTGACGTTGATGGCCAACAGAATGCCGCCCCAAGCGAGCAGGGATGTGATGGCACCGAAGAAGATCAGTGCAAACAGGTTGCCGCCGTTGAGCCGCCTCGAGCTCCGTCGCATCTGGTGGCGCGTATAGCGCTCGATCTCGGAATCGAGAAGCCGCTTGAGCAGAGATCGCTGATCCTCGGGGACTGCCTCGATCAGTCGGGCCAGCCGCTTGATCGTCTTCGTGCGTCCTGTATCGCGTTCTGCGAATAGCAGCTTGGTGAGTAGCGCGAACAAGGGTGCGATAACCGCGGTTCCGAGCGTCGTGATGAGTGTCACCGGTCGGAGAATACGCCGCGGCGACATGGGAGTTGAGCACTTGCCTGATAACGCGCTCCCGCGATGATTCATACTGTCGGACAGTGCATCTGAGCTCTAATCTCCTGTGTGATATCGCCTGTCTGCTGATCACGTCCGGCATGGGCATGTGGTCAGCCGGGAGGTGACGCCTGCGCGATCCGGATCGAGTTGACGGATCCTCAGGAGGACTCGCCGTAGAGCGCGCGGAAGTCCTCGAGCGTGCCGGTGTAGTACTCCTGATCGTCGGCGAGCTGGGCCCGCGTGATCCGTTCGGGCTGGTCACGCCGTAGCTGCTCGCCCTGCTCGGACCAGAATGCCTCGTCCGGGAGGCGGTTCGCGCCCTCGGGCAGAAACTTGATCGCCTCGCCGACCGCCTCGGCGGCGAACTGCCAGTTCAACTCCACTTTGCCGCGGTCCTGGCCGGGTTGCCCCTGGTAGGCGAGATCCGCGTCGATCGCACGGCGTGCGTAGGTTCCCGACACCAGGATCCACTGCCCAGCGTCGACCAGCTGGGAGATGCCGAGACCGAACCATATGCCGACAGTGCGACATGCCGCCTCGGAGACATAAGGGACCTCGACGTCACCGAGCTCCGAGTGAACCGTCCACGCCTCCTCGCCTTCGGTCAGCGAGGTCTCGGGCGGGCCGGGCTGGGTCGCATCGGGTGCGTCATCGGCCGCGGCCATCAGGCTCAGGTAGGTCTGCGCCTCGGCCAGGGTCCTCGCGGTCAGCATCAACTCGCTCCTGTATCCCGCTAGCTGTCTCGGACGACGAGCAGTCGCACCCCACCGAAACATACCCGGCTCGGCGGCCGGCACGGGCGTTCCCGAAGATTGCAACGGAAGACGAAGCAGCGCAACGATTCACGACAAGCTGCGCTCGGCGGCCCAGCCCTCCCGGGACGGCAGCACCGCGGAGGCGCCGTTGGTCAGCCCGCGGTCATGGCGGCCTCGCCCAGCCGTGTGCCGAACACCAGCTGCCGGTTTCGAATCCCGCACCGCGTCGTACCCGAGTAGTCGGGGCGTGGTACAGCCACCGTGTCGTTCCGATCGGCTCAGCGTGACCGCTGCTACTGTCGGCCCGATGCGACTCGTGTCGAGTATCGGTGCGGTGCTATTGACCTGTGCGTTTGTATCGCTGCCCGGAATTTCCGCGGTGGCGACCGCGCAGGACGGGCAGGTGGCCGGAGACGACTGGTCGGCGGTCTCCGAGACGTTCGAACCCGAGAACTTCCGCGCTGCCCCATATCTGGGCAACGGACGCATCGGCGCGATGATCCCGCCGAGTGGCGGCGGATATCAGGACTATGGCGTCGCTGTGCGCACATCGTTTCCCTTAACGCAACCGCGCTACACCGGAACGTATCTCGCGGGCTTCTATGCCAGGCAGTCCGTGTCGTGGAACAACACAGAGGTGATCGCCGCGCTCCCCGCGTGGTCGGGCCTGACCGTCGACGTCGCGGGCCGAACCTACCGAGCCGATGTCGACCCGGCCACGCTCACGCACTACCGCCAGCGCCTGAACTACCGCGACGCCACCGCCACCACCGAAGCCACCTGGCAACCCGACGCGGAACATTCGCTGGATCTGACCTACCGGACCCTCGTGTCACGGGCGCAGCCGAATCTCGCGGTCCAGCAGCTCACCGTCACCCCGCACTTCTCGGGGCCACTCACGGTCACCGACCTGATCGACGGGGCCGCCGCGCGCCGTGTCACCCCGACGACGGCGGCCTCCGACCCGGCCCGGGGACAGACCACGGTCGGCGTGCGCGCCGATGGCACCGACAGCACCGCCTTCCTCGTATCGACGGTGACCACCCCTGCTGAGCTGGGTGGCACCGCGCTACCCACGAACGGATCGACGGCTGGAATACGATTCGACGGCACCGTCGCGGCGGGCCGAAGCTACACGGTCACCAAGTACGTGGGAATCGCCTCCGGCTCAGACGGCGCGGACCCGCGCACGATTGCCACCGAGGTCTCCGACGCCAGCGCGGCGCGTGGTTTCGCCGCCGCCCACACCGAACACGCCGCAGCGTGGGATCGCTTGTGGCAGCCCGCGATCGAGATCCCCGGCCGCGAGGACTATCGGGACTGGATCCGGCCCGCACTGTACTCAGTGCTGTCCAGCGTCCGGGCCGGACAGCGGTGGTCCGTGCAGCCGGCGGGGTTGTCCTCGGACGACTACGGTGCCCTGACCTACTGGGACGCCGAGACCTGGATCTTCCCCACCCTGCTCGCGCTCTATCCCGAATTGGCCCGCACCGTGGTGGATTTCCGCGTCGCGGCGCTACCGCAAGCCGAGGCGAACGCGCGTGCCTACGGGCTGACCGGCGCACTGTATCCCTGGAACGACGGACCGACGCAACAGTGCGCGTCACCGGCGGTGTGCGGACTGGTCCAGGAACATCTGGGAAACGAGATCGCGCTCGCGCAGTGGCAGTACTACTCGGCCACCGGCGACGAGCAATGGCTACGTGACAGCGGCGCGCCGGTGATCATGGCTATCGCGAACTACCAGGCAGCACGAGTCGGCCCGAAGCTGCCCGACGGCCGCTACCACTACGCGCCCGCGGCTGGCGCCGACGAATACGTCTCGGTTTCCGTCGACAGCGCGCTTACCAACGTCGGGGTGATGGCCACGATGCGCACCGCGATGTCGGCGGCCCGGCTGACCGGGAGGCCGGAGAATCCACAGTGGGCCGACATCGCCGCCCACATGGCAATGCCGCCTGACATCGCGCCGGGGGTGCCCGCGGAGTATCTCGGCTATCAGGGGGCGAAGATCAAGCAGGCCGACACGGTGCTGATCAGCTACCCGTTCTCCTATGCGGCACCGGGCTATTCACCCGAGGCGACCCTGGCGTACTACTTCGACCGAACCGATCCCGACGGCCCCAACATGAGCAACAGCGTCGGCGCGATCCTCAGCGCGCAGTACGACCCCTGCCGCACCCAGCAGTTCCTGGACCGATCGGTGCAGCCGTACGTTCGACCACCGTTTCGGTTCCAGTCCGAGGCGCGTGGCGACCGGTCGGGTGAAAACACCATCGGTCAACCAGCGTGGATTTTCGTCACGGGTGCGGGCGGATTCCTCCAGGGTTTGCTGTATGGGCCGACCGGGCTGCGGTGGGCCGCGACGGGTCCCCGGCTGGACCCGATGCTGCCCAGCGGGTTTCCCGAGGGGATGACGGTGCGCGACCTCGCGGTAGGCGATAGCAGGCTGACCTTGGTTATCCGACCGGAAGGCACGACGGTCGACGTCACTGCGGGCGGTCCGGTCAACGTCGAGACGCCCGGTGGCCCGGCGACCATCCACCCGGGAATACCGCTGACGCTCCCGACCAGGAGCGCCTGCCCCTGACCGAAGACACCGCACGGCGAATCTCCGATCAATGTGCGAAGAGTCAGCCCGGACAGGACGATGCGACGGGAAATCTTCCGGCTGAGGTTCGGGCGATCGGTGGTGTCGAGTGCGTCGGTGCGTTGAGTGCGCCAGGATCGGAAGGCTTGGTCCACGTCGGTGTGGGTTTCCTGGGCAAGCAGGGCGTTCGGGCGGTAACGGAGGTAGGCGTGTGGCGAGGTTCTCGCCGTTCCTCACCATCGTTGACCCAAGCACGCATAATCTGACCCGTCGCCACCCCGCAACCCGCCCGCGCCTGACACGGTAGGGGAACCGCAGTGTCCACGGTCCGTACCAGGTCTGTTCGAACAATCTCGGCCGGCGCGTGTAGGCAATCCGAATTCAGCGCTGCGGCCGAATGAGGGCGATCGGCTCCGAACTGCTCGTGCCCGCTGTCAGGCCATCGCAGGCAGCGGCGGGATGAGTTTCGTCCAGAATTCGTGGCGGACCGCATCCCACTGCCTCGTCAGTTCCGGAAGGAGTTCTCGCGCTTGCGCGAGATCCGGGTAGTCGCCGGAGCTGAAGGATACTACCGGCGAAGCGTCGGATGCGTGGTCCACGGAGACAATTGCGATCAGATGATGCTTGAGCAAGCGCCACGTCACGCGTAGTCCGTCGACTTCCGTTCGGCGTATGTCATCCATCTTCGACACCCCGTCGTCGCACGCTTACCTCGTCCATGCGGCGACCGCTATCGGTCGGCCGCACTCGGCTATGCGCCAACATCTCGGCTGGCAACTCGGCATGGTCACGGATGCACCGCTGGAGGTGCTCGCTAGGGCTGGTCGGGTTCTCGGACATCGGGATTCCTGCTTCGATCGTGACGCCCGCGCGTCGAGGTATCCGGGAAGGCAGTTCGCATGCCCTTTAACATAAGACATTAGATTTCATAGTTCAATGGTACGTCGGTAAGTATCGCGTTAACTCCGACCACCTGTCCGGATTGCCGCTTTACTGTCTGGCCGTTCGGGAGTCATGGCGGTCAGACCGCCGAACCGGCGAGTCTTGGGGCCCGCGGCCACCGCCCCGCCGCCTGATGATTACCTGGGCGATCCGCAGCATGGGCGTTGTATCTCTAACTTTAGAGTTCATAGTTCAAGGCTAGAATCGTGTTACGTCCCCGCCACCCGAGGAGCAGCGTTGTCCCACCAGGAGAGCGCCGGATTGACCGCTCTCGGCGCGGTGCTGTCGCCGCTCGAGGGCGGCGGTCCGAAAACCGAAGCCGTAGTGCAGCGGCTGTCCGCCGCCATCAGCCTCGGTGTGATGGTTGACGGCCAGCAGTTGCCGAGTGAGACCGATCTCGCCAACCAGTTGGGTGTGTCGACGATGACCCTGCGGGAGGCGCTGGCCGCACTGCGGCAGCAGGGGGTCATACACACCAAGCGGGGGCGCGGTGGTGGCAGCTTCATCTGTGCTTCGGCGGAAGCCCTCGTGAGCACCTCGCTGGCGCGGTTGCAGCAGATGAGCATCCAGGAGCTGCGCGATCTGGGTGACGAGCACTTCGCCGTCACCGGTGCGGCCGCCGTATTTGCCGCGCGCCGTGGATTGCGGGCAGATATAGCCCTGCTCCGCGCCCTGGCCGACCGACTGAACGACAGCACCGAACTCGTCTCGGCACGCCAGGCCGACAGCCGCTTCCATATCGAGATGGCGGTGTGCGCGCAGTCCACCCGGCTGACCCGCGCCGAGGTCGGTCTGCAGGTCGAGCTCTCCGCCTTGCTCTGGCTACCGCGGCTGAAACTGGACCCCGCCGCCGAGGCGGCCGCCCATCGTGACCTGGTGGACGCGATCGAACGAGAAGACGATGCCCGGGCGAGGGAGCTGGCAGAATCACATACGGAATCACGCATCCGCCGCCTGGTCGCCCTACGCTTGGAGCTCAGTGATCGATGAGGGATACCGATAACTTCCCAGCCCCGGTGACCGTCGAGTCGCTTGCTTATTTCGTCACAAAACTGGCCGACGAGGTCTACCTGTCGCTGGCAACCATCGGGACCGCGCTGACCACCCTGTGGGATGGTCTCGCCGAGAAGCTGCGGTCCGCCCCCCAGTCGACCGACCTGGCACCGTTGCGCGAGACCATTGTCGGCGAGCTCGAGCGGCGCGGAAAGCTGTTCAACGGCGCAGGCGTAGTGATGGCCGACGGTGTTCTCGCGGATCGCCCCCGATACCTGGAATGGTGGCTTCCGGACGCGCAGCGCGGACCGCAACGCCTGGTGTTGGAATTAAATCCCCATAGTGAATACTTCTACGATTACACCGGAATGGACTGGTTCGCGATCCCACGCGAGCAGGGTAGGCGATGGGTGCACGGGCCGTACCTCGATTACGCGTGCACCGATCAGTACGTTTGCACGTTCGCGATTCCGGTCACGTCCACACCGGGAACTTTCCTCGGAGTCGCCGGCGCCGATGTGCCGGTTGCCGCGATCGAGGAGGCCTTGCTTCCGCGATTCCAGGCGTCGAGTCAGCGGGTAGTGCTGGTCAACAGCGAGGGCCGCGTCATCATGGGGACCGATCCCGAATTCACGACCGGATCCAGGACCAGCCGGATGGACCGATCGGCTGCGGCAGTGCCGATCGAGGCGATGCCCTGGTCGTTGCGTCCGCTGGGATCCATGGCATCCCACTGACAGCGCGGCTGCGGCTGACGGCCAACCCGATCGTGTTCGCCCCGGGCCCGCCGTCCGCACCCATTCGCTGACGGCGTTTGCCCTCGCCGCAGCCCCGCAGTTGACTCAACCACGGCCGGATCCGCCATAAATCGCCATGGGTTCGGGAATGGCCGCCGCCGAACCGGCCCCAGCCGAGCGCGTACCGGTACCGGCGCCAGTATCGACCGACGCGGTCCAGCCCCTCTTTCCGTGCGGTCTCGGAATTTGCATCCGCGCACCTATTTCTATCCCGTCTGCGTGGTATGAGCCATAGATAGCGTCCGTGTCGCAGCATGGCCTATAGGCACGGATCCTCGCGAGAGACTCGGTAAATCGGGTAGTGCACTTATAGGGGTGTGAATGTCGGCGGCTGATGCCGCACACTGTTGATATGCCAGCGGTGTGCTCACCCGTTACCGACCGCAAAAGCGAGCGCGGGGTGCTCGAGCGGGCATTTACGGTGTTGGAGGTACTGAGTGGCCTTCAGCTGAGCGAGTTGGCGCGGGAAACCGGTCTTGCCAAGTCCACCGCCCGCCGCATCGCGGATCATTTGGTCGCGGTCGGCGCCGTCGAGCGGATCGACCATCGCTACTTCAGACGGGTGTCGGCGGTGATGACCCGGTTTCGGTGAATGGCAATGCTGGAGTGAGTTCTGATACGGCTAATGAAGGAGTGCCATCATGCAGAAGAGACTGCCCTATGTGACAGCGGTGTCGGGAGCGGCTGCTGGTGCGGTTCCGGCTCAGTCGGCGGTAATCGCCCCTGCGGCGACCAGGAATTTCGCCCAGCCAGCTCACTGGGGCGATCACCGTGGCTGGGGCGGCCGCCGCCGCTGGGAACCGGGCTGGGAAACCGGTAGCTGGTAAGGGCAGGTGGACTCGTGATGTCTACTGAAACGCGCGAAGAGCGGCTCGCGCGCCGCATCTCCGATTTGTACGCCAACGACCAGCAGTTCGCCGACGCCCGCCCGAGCGAGGCGATTACCGCGGCGATCGACCAGCCTGGGCTGCGACTGCCACAGCTCCTGCGGACGGTGGTCGAGGGTTATGCGTCCCGGCCAGCGCTCGGGCAACGCGCCGTGCAGTTCGTCGAAGACCCGGAGACGGGCCGCACTTCCCCCGAACTGCTGCCCAGGTTCGACACCATCACATACCAGGAGCTGTGGGACCGCGCCAGCGCGATCGCCAGCGCCTTGACCAACGACCCGGAGCATTCGGTGCGGCCTGGCGATCGCGTCGGTGTCCTGGGCTTCACCAGCGTCGACTACACGACCGTCGACTTGGCGCTCATCCAGGTGGGCGCAGTGTCCGTTCCGCTACAGACCAGCGCAGCGGTGACCCAACTCCAGCCCATCGTCGCGGAGACCGAGCCGCGCGTGATCGCTTCGAGCGTGGACTATCTCGCCGACGCCGTCGAACTGGTGCTGACCGGCCACGCGCCCCGGAGGCTGGTCGTGTTCGACTACCACCCGGAGGTCGACGACGACAGCGAGGCGTTCGAAGCCGCTCGGGCACGTTTGGCGGAAGCGGGCAGTCCGATAGTCCTCGAGAGATTGGCCGACGTGCTCGAACGCGGGAAGGCGCTGCCAGCCGCACCATTGTTCGATCCCGACGACGATGACGACCCGTTGACGCTGCTGATCTACACCTCCGGCAGCACCGGCGCGCCCAAAGGCGCCATGTACCCCCAGCGGCTGGTCGCCAACTTCTGGCGCAGGTCTACCAGAGCGGCGTGGGGCCAGCAGAGCGCTGAGCCGCTGATCGCGCTCAACTTCATGCCGATGAGCCACGTCATGGGGCGGATGATCCTGTACGGGACGCTCGGCAATGGCGGTACGGCCTACTTCGCAGCCAAAAGCGATCTCTCGACACTGTTGGAGGACCTCGCGCTGGTGCGGCCCACTCAGCTGACCTTCGTGCCGAGGATCTGGGACATGTTGTTCCAGGAGTTCCAGAGCGAACTGGACCGGCGGTCTTTCGACGCCGTCGATCGAGCGGCACTCGAAGCGGAGGTGATGGCGCAGCAGCGGCAGAACCTTCTCGGCGGACGAGCCGTCTCGGCGATGACGGCCTCCGCGCCGATTTCGGCCGAGATGAAAGCGTTCGTCGAGTCCTACCTCGACCTGCATCTAGTGGACGGATACGGCTCGACCGAGGCCGGGGCCATTTTCGTCGACGGCCACGTGCGACGCCCCCCGGTGATCGACTACAAGCTGGCCGATGCTCCCGACCTGGGCTACTTCCACACCGATCGGCCACACCCCAGAGGTGAGCTCCTCGTCATGTCGGACGACTTGTTCCCCGGCTACTACAAGCGGCCGGAGGTCACCGCCGAGGTGTTCGACGCGGACGGCTACTACCGGACCGGAGACATAGTTGCCGAGGTCGGACCCGATCAGCTCGTGTACCTGGACCGCCGCAACAACGTGCTGAAGCTCTCGCAGGGCGAGTTCGTCACGGTCTCGAAGTTGGAGGCGGTGTTCGGCAGCAGCCCACTGGTCCGACAGATCTACGTCTACGGCAACAGCGCACGCGCCTACCTGTTGGCGGTCGTGGTTCCCACCGAGGACGCGTTGTCCCGCGGCAGCGGCGATATCGATTCGCTGCAGACGCTCATCGGTGACTCGCTGCAGGATGTCGCCAGAACAGCCGGACTACAGTCCTATGAGATCCCACGCGGCTTCATCATCGATACAACACCGTTCACACTCGAGAACGGCCTGCTCACTGGCATTCGCAAGCTGGCGAGGCCGACGCTCAAGGAGCTCTACGGCGAGCGTCTGGAACAGCTCTATACGGAGCTGGCCGAAGGTCAGGCCAACGAGTTGCGCGCGCTTCGCCGCAGCGGCGCGGACCGGCCGGTGCTGGAGACGGTCAGCCGGACCGCAGGCGCACTGCTGGGCGCTTCGACTGCTGATCTGCGGCCCGATGCGCACTTCACAGACCTAGGCGGAGACTCCTTGTCCGCGTTGTCATTCGCCAACCTGCTGCACGAGATCTTCGACATCGACGTGCCGGTGGGCGTCATCGTGAGCCCGGCGACCGATCTGCACATTCTCGCCGACTACATCGAGGCAGAGCGGACGTCCGGCATCAAGCGGCCTACCTTCGCGACGGTGCACGGCCGCGATGCGACCGAGGTACATGCACGTGATCTCACGCTGGACAAGTTCATCGACGCCAAGACGCTGGCCGCCGCCCCCACGCTGCCACGCCCGAACGGCGAGGTGCGGACTGTGCTGTTGACCGGCGCGAGTGGTTTCCTCGGTCGCTACCTTGCTCTGGAATGGCTCGAACGGTTGACTTTCGTCGGCGGCAAGCTGATTTGCTTGGTGCGGGCGAAGGACGACGCGGCGGCCCGCGAACGCCTGGACAAGACTTTCGACAGCGGCGATCCGCAGCTGCTGCGGCACTACCGGCGCCTGGCCGTCGATCATCTGGAGGTCATCGCCGGCGACAAGGGCGAACCGAACCTCGGCCTGGATCAGCACACGTGGCAGCGGTTGGCCGATACGGTCGATTTGATCGTCGATCCTGCGGCAATGGTCAACCACGTCCTGCCCTACGACCAGCTGTTCGGTCCTAATGCGCTGGGCACCGCCGAGCTGATCCGCATCGCGCTCACCACGAAGCTGAAGCCGTTCAGCTATCTGTCAACCGTCGGAGTGGGCGACCAGATCAAACCGTCGGCTTTCACTGAGGACGCCGACATCCGGGTCATCAGCCCGACACGCAAGGTCGACGACAGCTACGCCAACGGCTACGGGAACAGCAAATGGGCCGGCGAGGTGCTGCTGCGGGAGGCCAACGACCTGAGCGGTCTGCCGGTGGCAGTGTTCCGCTGCGACATGATCCTGGTGGACACCGAGTACACGGGGCAGCTCAACCTGCCGGACATGTTCACCCGCATGATGCTGAGCCTTGTGGCCACCGGCATCGCCCCCGCGTCGTTCTACGAGACCGATCCGGACGGCAACCGGCGGCGAGCGCACTACGACGGACTGCCCGTCGATTTCGTCGCCGAGGCGATATCCACCCTCGGCGAACAGGTGGTGGACGGGTTCGAGACCTACCACGTGATGAATCCGCACGACGACGGTATCGGGCTGGACGAGTACGTCGATTGGCTGATCGACGCCGGGTACTCCATCCAGCGCATCCCCGACTACCGCGCCTGGTTGCAGCGGTTCGAGACCGCCATGCGTGCCCTGCCTGAACGGCAGCGCCAGTACTCGCTACTGCCGCTGTTACACAACTATCAACGACCCGAAAAACCGATCTGCGGGTCCATAGCGACCACCGAGCGATTCCGTTCCTCGGTGCAGAAAGCGAAAATCGGCCCGGACAAAGACATCCCCCACGTCTCGCCGCCGATCATCGTCAAGTACATCACCAACCTGCAAATGCTCGGACTGCTATTCGAGTCGTCTGACGCAATATGATCCCGTGAAACTCATCTGATGAGTCGCCGAGGTAGCAGACGTCGAGTTCGTCCTATCGTGTGCCGGACCCCGCCTGCGCCCCTTTCGCCTCCCCTTCTTTCCGTCTGAATGTGGCATTCAGCAGATGCGATCGGGTGAATGCCCCTTTCAGACGGTTCACGAGGGGAGCGAGGGGGCGGGGATCGATGTCGTGGAGTTCCTCGGTGAGCAAGCGGATGGGTTCAGTGCACGAGTCATAGCGGGCGCTGGGGTCTTTTGCGAGCGACCGGTGCAGGATCGCGTCGACCCCGGGCGGAATCCAATGGTGGCGCTGGGAGATCTCCGGAGGTGGATCGTTCAGTTGGGCCTCTGCGGTGGCCATCAGGTTCGCGCGGGGGAACGGCGGGCGGCCGGTGAGGAGGTCGATGGCCGAGCAGGCCAGCGCGTACTGGTCCGTCGCCGGAGACACTGTGCGCGCCTGCAGCAGTTCCGGCGCGGCGTACGGCACCGACACCACGACGAAACCGTTGATGGCCAGGGGCGGTTCGGGCCGCCGGAGCCACCGGGCCTGATCGAAGTCCGAGATTTTCACTGGCGCAGGCTCGTCCGCGCCGACCAACACATTCGCCGGTTTCACGTCGAGATGGACCACACCGTTGGCGTGCGCGAAATCCAACCCGGCCGCGACATGAGCCAGCACGTGGAGCACCCGCCGCAGATCCGGGTGCTGGTGCGGCATCCGCACCAACGTCGACACCGTCGCGCCTGCCACGTACTCGCGCGCCGACCACAGCCTGCCGTCGGTTTCACCGTGCGTGTACATCCGCACGATGTTGGGGTGCCGTAGCGCGGACAGGATGTCGAACTCGTGCACAAATCGCGCACGCGCCTCGGGTGACCGGCTGTCGTCCGGCCCCAGAATCTTCAGTGACACAAGGCGCGACCGTTCCGGATCCTCGGCGAGATACACCTCGCTGCTGCCGCCACGACCCAGCCGGGCCCGCACAACAAATCCCGCAAACTGGTCACCTGGCTCGAGTACCACCGCCTCACCATAGTTCGCCGGCGTCCGCTGCAGGCCAGTGTTTGCTACTTGTGCAGTTGACTTCGAACATTGACACGTGCTGTGTCGGCTGACGGTCGTACCGAAGGCCCCTACGACCCAAGTCGGACGGCTGCACCCCTTCCTCGTCGACACGCAGCACAGACGACGCTGATCGATGCGCGGAGACGTCGCGAAGCTGAACTGACGATCGCTATTGCGGCTGATGCGATGATCTCTGGGTTCGCCTGCCGAGCCAAGGCGCTGTCGCTTGGTCTATCTCCTCGCCGGTCGCACTGTTGTGGTCGAACAAGGTCCTGGCATTGCCGCTGCTGATGCACACCGGCAGCGGGTAGAGCGCGATTCCCCGGAAACCCGACGTCTTCTCCGCGTTTCGAAGGATCGGTAACTCATTCAAATCGTCGACGAACACCGGAAGAGTACTCGCCCGGACCGCATTCCGGTATGCGCTCACGTAGCTGGCCGCGAGAATGTCCTGGATCGCCGGTGGGGCGACAGTGGTCGGCACGGCGGGACCATTGTGCGAATTGGACACGCGTCGGCCGAGCGGTGAACCGTAGGCCGGCGGGGGGACAGCCATGCTCTCGAAAAGTCTCGTGAATTGCGTTGTGATCGAGGCGACTTCGTCGTCGACGAGGGTGTGGTACTGCTGGAGGGCATACCGGGTCATCCGGCCGGCCGCAAACAGGGCGTCAGCATGTAGCTTGTACTCCGGCCCGGGAATATGCACGAACAGATCTGTGCGGATCCCGTGCTGGTCGGCCAGCGCAGCAAGCGCGATCATCGTTCTTCCGAGACGCGCGACCGCCTCCGGTACATAGATTTGTGTTTCGCCGCGCTCGATCTCCACAATCCGGTTTGCCCGCTCGGAAGGCGGCATGCCAGGCCGTTCCAAGACCGTCCGCTCCCCGGTTCGATCGTAGGTGCGCAACCCGGACCCGCCGAACAGACACACACCGGATACCGCCGTGAGACAGTCGACGTCCTCCATTGACGGCGGTTCGCCGACCATGCGCGCATGGAGATAAACGGGGTCGTCAGGGGCGTCGATGAGGGCGCCGCGGACAAAGGACAGCGATTCCAATTCGATCCCGCCGGGGTCGCCGCTTGTTGTGAAGATGCCGCTCAGATGGCGATCGAGTATGCGGACGATCTTCCGCAGAGGTTTCGGTCGTGCCGGTGGCAGCACCGTCTCCGGGCCGAACACGAGGTCACCGTGCTGTCTGCACCCGATGGAATCGGTGCGACGCGGTGCGAGTAAACAGTTCATGGTTTCCGAGCCCGCACTGGTTCGTCGGCGCCGGGCATGATCTGCTGGCACAGCTCGGCTTCGGATCTCGGGCGACTGTGGTCACCGTGCCCGCGGAGGATGGTGTTCATCCTGATAGCGGCAGGTTCGAGAGCTTCGGCAACGAGGTGCACCGCGTGATCAGGGTCGGCACGTTCCCCGCAGGTGAACACGTCCACGAAGGCCGCACCGATCTCGGGGTAGGCGTAGATGGATGCGTGTGACTCCGACAGCAGTAGCAGAACGGTGATTCCGCGGGGCACGAAACGTTTGGAGGTGACATCGAGTACCGTGGCCCCCGCTCGGGCGACCGCTTCGGTGAGAAGGGTGCGCAGCAGATTCTCGTCGTCGAGCAGCGTCGGATCGATGCCTTCGAGTTCGGCGATCGCGTGTCGGCCGGTGAATGTCCCGACTGCGGTCACTTCCGTATGTTCCTCTCGTGCAATCGCGACATGTCGGCATGGGGCACAGCATCTGGTTCGGTTCGGTGAAATATGCTTCGTCGCAGCGGGAACGCAGGTCTGCTCGCACCGGAATTGTCAACTTTCACAATCTCTGCCTGCCGCATCTGGGGTCCGGGTCAACCGGCGCCACCCTCATGTGTGGTCGGTCAAGTCTGTCGCCACTACCTGAGGCCGAAGCAGTGGGGAAATCCCTACACTGGCCGCGGATTCGCGGCCACTTCCGGCATCAGGATCGTTGTGCGGCAAAGCGCAGGCTCGGAGACCGGGACCGGCGACTCGGCACTCAACGGAATGACATTCCCTACCTTCGGGCAATCAGCAGAGAGGCTTCGCAGCATGGCGTCATACGTCGCTGCCAGAACGAGATTTGCTGATGGAGAGGGAAAATGGCGCACGAAATCCGCGATTAATAGTGATGCGGAGTCCGCGCTTGTGATTCGCCCCCGGATCAGCCGAGATGGTCGGCCGTCGTTCGCTCGCTCCGGTCTCTCTGTGGCGCAGCTCGATTCGATCTGTCGGTAATGGCCTAGCGGAACCAACGAGAGCGCCACAGATCGCCAGGAATGCTCAACACCTACGCCACGGTGTCGAGCCTTCCTGGCGACCCATGTACCCCAGACAGTACGAGGCGTTGCGCCGCACCGCCACCCGGCTCATCACCAGTAGTAGAACCCCCTGCCGCAGCTGTTCGACTCGGGCGGTGATGTGCAACCGTCGACGGACCACTGGATAGACGAAGTGCTGTACCCCTCGTGCGCTACCGTTCTCTTCGATTGCTGACACCACTCGTAGGAGTGACCGTAACAGTCGAACCACTGCTTTTGAGCAGCGGCCGCTGTCGGACTCATGGCGACGAGTGCGGTAAGCGGCAGAACCAAAGCAGCGGCGCCATAGGCCATAGCGGTGGCCGCCCTCTTCAGTTTGTTCATATTGAATTCCTCCCTTTCAGCCGATCGCGCTACGACGATCGGACGGTTTCGTGCCCCGAATTGTGGTGCCAGCGGATCTTCGATGGCTATGAAAAATTCATCTGAAATCCATTTATAGCTGGCCGATTTCGAAGCAATCTTTGCCGGTCGGCCTTGCCGAATTCTTAACGATTGGTAAATGCCTGTCTCGAACCAGGTGGGCCTACCCCGCCTCGTTGGTCCCTGGAGTCACATCGCGGACTGTGGGAGAAGCGGCCCGCCGAACTCGAATGTCCAACTCGAACCTTGGACTCTCTGCTCGAGAGTCTGCAACGCGGCGAAGCGGTTACGTCGGGGCAGAATCCGTAGCCCGCCGCCTGTGTCGGCCGTTCTTCGTTGGCGAACATAGTCCGCCGAACATGTTCGGCGAAAAGATGTTTCGACACACCGCTTGGCTTCCTCGGTCGTCTTTCCTTCGCCAGTTCCTCCCCGTGGCCGCCGCATCTGGCACTCAAACCCGATCGGAGATCCGGTCACCCGGGCACTGATCGCACATGACTACCGACCAGGCTTCGGACTTGCTCGTCCAGGCAACTCGCCCGGATGACTGGCGGTGCGCCAATAGCATCGTCTACCTTCTGGGAGGCGAGCCAGATCTGAGTAGATCGTGATCGAGCGCATCGCCGAACCGGCGGCTGTTCACTCCGCCAGACGGTCCAAGGATCTATTCAGCAAGGAGCTGCAAGTGCGTCTCGACGGCACGGAATTCACCACCGACTGCACCGGTCGGTACCTCACCACGAACGGTATGGTGCCTGCCGCCCGATCCAGGCACCATCCGGCCCGTGCGCGGGTCGTTCAGACCGTCGATTGCGCCGGCCGCGGGCGCGGGCAGGCGGTGGCGCGATGACAGACCTCGACGGTAAGCGGGTGGTGATCACCGGGGCGGCGCGCGGCATCGGTCTGGCCACCGCGCGCGGTGCGATCGCGCGGGGCGCCCGGGTGGCACTGCTCGATCGCGACGAACTCGAGCTGAAGCAAGTGGTGACGGAACTCGGCGCCGCAGCTTCGGCTTTCGTCGCCGATGTCACCGATCCCGAGGGACTGTCGGCGGCTGTCGCATCGGCCGCGGCCGAGTTCGGTGGCATCGACGTGGTTGTCGCCAATGCCGGAGTGGCGCCGAAGATGGCGACCGTCGCAGGCACCAGCCTGGCCGAGTTCGACCGGGTGATCGGCGTAAACCTGCGCGGGGTGTGGAATACGGTGCAGGCTGGTTTGCCGCACTTGGGCGCAAGCCGCGGCCGCCTGGTCGTGGTCGCCTCGGTGTACTCGTTCGTCAACGGCGTGCTCGGCGCACCATACGCGGTCAGCAAGGCCGGTGTAGAAGCGCTCGCGCGCACGCTGCGCGTCGAGCTGGCGGTGGCCGGGATCGGCATCACCACAGCGTATTTCGGCTTCGTCGACACCGACCTGGTGAACGCCACCAAGCTGGGTGACCCGCTGTTCGAGAAGACCGAAAAGCTGTTCCCGCGCATGCTCACCAAGCGCATCAGCCCCGACCGGGCCGCCAAGAAGATCCTGAGGGCGGTAGAACGCAATCGCACCCGAGTCGTGGCCCCCGCCCTCTGGCGACCCCTGGACTGGCTGCGTGGCATTGTCGGTCCGCTCGGCGACATAGTTCTCGCCCGCGCCGGAAAACTGCGGGACATTCTGGTCCAGGTGCGCGCCCGCGAAATCTCGTCCGCAGACGAGACCTGAGCGCTGTTCATCCAGCCGTCGCGGATCGCCGCTGCCGTGCTGTCGGGGCCAGTAGCCGAGCATGACGTTCGCGCCGCCAGCGATGATCCCGACGGTGCCCCGCGATACCTCGTTGCCTGTTTCGTCCACGAGGCGGAGGACCTCCACGCGCGGTGCGGCGCGCCCAGCTGGAACGCTTGCCCGACGCCTGCCTCGGCCCACCCGCCGGCAGTGACGCGAGGTCCAAGTCCCCGCCAGATCGAGCTCGAGCGCTGTGGCTTGCCGATTTTACCGGCAAAGTGGTGGGCTTTTGGAAACCCCACATCGATCACTCCCCCGATCCCGCTCGCAGTCCGGTCGAGAAAGAAGGCGGTTAACCAGGCAATCGCGTGGAATAGCCAGTCATGTCAGCGCCGAGATGACGATGGAGCAAAACATGGACGACGAGATCGAACACCCGCCGCGGCTCACAGCGTTCCCGCGCATCGACGACTACGGTTTCATCTCCGACTGCGAGGTCAGTGCTCTTATCGCCCCCAACGGAGCGATCGAGTGGATGTGCCTACCCCGCATGGACTCCCCCAGTGTCTTCGCGGCCATACTCGATCGTTCCGCCGGGTCGTTTCGGTTCGCCCCCGACGACTTCGTGGTGCCCACCGATCGCCGCTACATCCCAGGCACCATGGTCATGGAGACGAGCTGGCGCAGCGGCGAAGGGTGGGCGACGGTCCGCGATGTGCTGCTGGTCGGGCCCTGGCGACACCAGAAACCCGGCCGTAGCGCCCATCGCCGGACCCCCACCGACTACGATGCCGAGCACATCCTGCTGCGGACGGTGCACTGTGAGACCGGGCAGATCCAGTTCGGGCTCGACTGCCAGCCGGCCTTCGATTACGGCAGGCATCGCGCTCGTTGGGAATACCTCGACAGCTATCGCCTCGCGCAGGCCAGCGCTGAGGGGATCGATCTACGGCTGACGTTGAGCACCGACATGCGCTTGGGACTGGAAGGTACGCACGCGGTTGCCCGCACCCTGCTGAAGACAGGCGACACACGCTTCTGCGCGCTCTCCTGGGGAAGTCGCGATGCTCCCTGTGCCGTTGACGAGGCCGATGAACGGTTGCTGCGGACGATCCACCACTGGCGGCACTGGCTGGCCGGCGGGCGATTTCCGGACCATCCGTGGACAGCCCAGCTCACCCGCAGCGCCCTCACTCTCAAGGGCCTGACCTTCGCCCCAACCGGTGCCATCACTGCTGCCGCCACCGCGTCACTGCCCGAAACACCAGGCGGACAACGCAATTGGGACTACCGATACTCATGGATCCGCGATTCCGCCTTCGCGCTGTGGGGCCTGTATACATTGGGCTTCAGCTGGGAGGCGAACGACTTCTTCTCTTACATCCTCGACTTGGCCGAAGAAGCCCGGGACATGCAGATCGTGTACGGCATCGGCGGCGAAACCGACCTCACCGAGCAGACCCTCACCCACCTGCGTGGCTACGACAATGCCGCCCCGGTGCGCATCGGCAACGACGCATACCGGCAACGCCAGCACGATGTATGGGGCGCGGCGCTGGACTCGGTCTATCTGTACGCCCGCCATCAAGATCAAATCGACGCACGGGCCTGGCCGCTGCTGGGCCGGGCGGTCAAGAGCGCCCTCACCCACTGGCGCGAGCCCGACCATGGCATCTGGGAAGTTCGCGGGAAGCCCCAACACTTCACCTCCAGCAAAGTCATGTGTTGGGTCGCCGCCGACCGTGGCGCCCGGCTGGCCCGCATCCACCAGGACTTCGAACGCGCGCATCGCTGGCAACAGGCCGCCGACGACATCCACGCCGACATATGCACGCATGCGGTCGACTCCCGGCAGGTGTTCACCCAGTACTACGGCAGCACGGCACTGGATGCTTCGACGCTGCTTATCCCACTGGTTCGATTCCTACCTCCCGACGACAACCGGGTACGCAACACAGTGTTGGCCATCGCCGACGAACTGACCGAAGACGGCCTCGTATTGCGATACCGCGTCAATGAAACCGACGACGGATGCGCAGAGGAAGAAGGCGCTTTCACGATCTGCTCGTTCTGGCTGGTCTCGGCGCTGTCGGAGATCGGCGAAAAGAAGCGGGCCAAACAGCTGTGCGAGAAACTGCTTGCGTACGCCAGCCCCCTCGGCCTCTACGCCGAGGAAATCGACCCCCGAACCGGCCGGCATTGGGGCAACTATCCCCAAGCGTTCACCCACCTTGCCTTGATCAACGCCGTGATGCACGTCATCCAAGACGAACAAGCCATACTTCGGCAGGAACTCGGCGGGGAATCGATAGCCCCACGACTGGGCGACGCACCATTCACACTGGGATATATCCACCGCTAACCCCGATAATGGGGATTACAGGGCGATTCTTCGGCAATTTGCGCTGACCGAAGCCGGCACCGGGGCAGTCGCAGGCCGAGCGGAGGCCCCGATTGTCTGCGGCCGATCACTCCGCTTCCCTTTGGCGCAACGGCCGCACCGAGCAAGCACAGCGAGTTGCCGGCGGTATCGTCGTTGAATGGCCCGTGCGACACCGTCCGAGACCGAAGAGGCTGTCGATTCCGTGGCGTCTGGTGATATCGGCTCGCGAGGGCGAGCAGGCTACCGGCGATCGACAGGGTCGAAGCGAGGTGAGGCCCGGCGTCGCGAGCTGCTCGATCGAGTCACCGACGATCTGGTCACCAATGGTTTAGCGGACTTCTCGCTTCGGCGTGCCGCGCGGGCGGCTGGGACCACACACAAAGTGCTCCTTTATTACTTCGACGGAGCCGACGACCTGCTGCTGCAGGCGGTACTTCGGCAGCGCGGCAGACGCGTCGAAGCCGCTGCGGTCGCTGCGGGCCGAGGGCTCGAGCGTCAGAAACTGTCGGCTCGGGTGCGAGCCATCTGGCCCGTCCTCATAGGCCAGGAGTCGGGGCTGGGGTTACTGGATCAGGCCATCGGATTAGCCATGTACGACCCCCAGCGATATTCGTCCTTCGGACGCGAGGCGCAGCAAGAGTACCTCCCGACGCTGCTGTCGATCTGCCCCGAGGACTGGCCGGACCGACGGAAGGTCGAGGTCGCCGAAATGATCCTGGCCGCCCTGCGGGGCTTCTTGGTGGACTGGCGGACCAGCGGAGACAGATCGGGGGTCGACGCCGGCTTCGAAGCGCTGACTCGCGCACTCGACAGGGAAGAAGCCGCCCACGAATAACTCCCACACCGGCCGGTCAACCCGACTCCACGCGGGGACATCGTCGATTGACGTAAAGTGAGCCACGTGGTTCACTTTAGATATCGGTGTCTGATCCATCGGAGGTTGACGTGCGGGTGTCGATGAACAGGAACAAGGTTCGTTTCATAAGCGGCGACACCGAGTGCGTCGCCTGGCACTATCCGGGGAGCAACGGTGTCTGCGTGATCATGGCCGCGGGGACGGGAATCACCAAGGAACCCGGCACTGACCTGTTCGCGAAGCGGTTCAACGATGACGGATTCACAGTCCTCGCCTTCGACTTTCGCCATCTCGGGGAAAGCGGCGGTCAGCCACGCCAGGTCGTGCGCATCGGTGAACAGGTCGCCGACTGGGAAGCCGCGATCGGGTTCGCCGCAAGCCTTCCCGAAGTCGACCCGAGCAGGCTTGCGATTTGGGGTTTCTCCCTGGCAGGAGGTGAAGTCTTCGAGGTCGCCGCGCGCAGTTCGAACCTGGCCGCGGCGATCGCCCAGACGCCGTTCGCCGACGGGCCGGCCGTTGCTCCCAACGCGATTCGGCACGCAACGTTGGTAGCCATGCTGCGCCTGATCAGCCGAGGAATACTCGATGCACTCGGCGGCATCGTGGGCCGTGAACCGATTCTGGTGCCCCTCGTCGGCCCATCCGGCACCATCGCAGCCCTTTCCACGCCCGATGCGGTCGAAGACAGTGATCGGGCACTCAACCCGGACAACATGTACCCGGACTGGCAACAGACCATCGCCGCCCGCTCCACACTGCGCCCAGGGTTCTACCGACCCGGCCATGACGCATCCCGAGTGCGGTGCCCACTGCTCGTCCTCGTAGCCACCGACGATCAATCCGTTCTCGCCGAGCCCGGCATCCGCGCAGCGAACCAAGTGCCCCACGGGGAGGTGGTCCGCGTACCCGGCGGACACTACGCACCCTTCCTTGACGAACACGAACAAACCATCAAGGCCGAGCTGTCCTTCCTGAGGCGGCACTTGTTGGATGATCCACAGGCGAGCCGTCTCTCCGACCCAGGACATGACGCGGTCTCAACCTCCTGAATTGTGGAGGGCGTCGGCAAAGGCCGGGTGGCGCTCATATGCAGGGCTCAGCCGAAGCACCCGGTGCAGCGCCAACCAGTACCTCGGCGCAGCGGGCCAGTTCCAGGTGGTAGGAACTGTCCCGGCCGTCGAAACCGCTGCGCGGCGTGGTGACCAGCCCACTATCGCGCAGCAACCGCAGATGACAAGAGACCAGGTTCCGCGGCTCGCCCACCAGCGTCACCAACTTACGCACCCGGTAATCGCTATCGGACGGTTCCGCCGCCAGCTGCCATCACAACGGATGGGCTGCCAGTTGCACGAACGCCGGGACGGCTTGCCGCGGTGGCTCCACGGCCAGAGGATGGCATCGGATACATCGAATGGATTTGATCGGACTGACCGGACTCGGGTGTCGATAGGAGGAGGGTGTCCAGGAAAACGCCGACGAATGTGTCAGACGAGCTGCGGCGGAGTCTGGGGGTGACCGATGCCGTCGTGATCGGGCTCGGCTCCATGATCGGAGCGGGGATCTTCGCTGCCTTGGCTCCGGCGGCGCGCGCGGCGGGGTCGGGACTGCTGTTCGGACTTACGGTAGCGGCGGTGGTGGCGTACTGCAATGCGACCTCGTCAGCGCGGTTGGCCGCACGCTACCCAGCCTCGGGCGGCACGTATGTGTACGGCCGCGAACGGCTCGGCGAATTCTGGGGGTACCTGGCGGGGTGGAGTTTCGTGGTCGGCAAGACCGCATCCTGCGCGGCCATGGCGTTGACCGTCGGCACGTACGCCTGGCCCGAGCGGGCGCACGCCGTCGCCGTAGCGGCGGTCGCCGCGTTGACGGCGGTCAACTTTCGCGGCGTGCAGAAATCCGCGGTGCTGACGCGGCTGATCGTGGCAATGGTGCTGGCCGTGCTCGGCGTGGTGGTGGCGGCGGCACTGACCTCCCCCGCCGCCGATTCCGCACGGCTGGCGTTCGGTTCCGACGCCACCTTCGGCGGGGTGCTGCAGGCGGCGGGTCTGCTGTTCTTCGCCTTCGCCGGATACGCGCGGATCGCAACCCTAGGCGAGGAGGTCCGTGATCCCGCGCACACGATCCCGCGCGCGATCCCGCTGGCGCTCGGCATCGCTCTACTCGTGTACGCGGTCGTCGCCGCAGCGGCGCTCACAGTGCTGGGACCAACGGGGTTATCCGAGGCGACCGCGCCGCTGTCACGCCTCGTACAGGAGGCAGGTGCGGGCTGGCTCGAGCCGGTGGTGCGGGCCGGAGCCGTGGTCGCGGCGCTGGGGTCGCTGCTGGCGCTGATCCTCGGGGTGTCGCGCACGGCCTTGGCCATGGCCCGTGACCACCATCTGCCCCACACGTTGGCGGCAGTGCATCCACGTTTCGCGGTGCCGTACCGCGCCGAGGTCGCGGTCGGTGTGATCGTGGCCGTCGCCGCCGCAACCACCGACGTCCGTGCCGCGATCGGGTTTTCGTCCTTCGGTGTGCTGCTGTACTACGCCGTCGCCAACGCGACCGCGTGGACGTTGACTCCGGCCGAGGGGCGGCCCGCCCGGCTGATCCCGGTGCTTGGGCTAGCGGGATGCCTAGTTCTGGCGTTCACCCTGCCGGGGAGGTCGGTGCTGGCCGGGGCCGCGGTGGTGGCCGTGGGCGCCGCTGTCTACGCCGCGCGCCACCGCTTCGCTTCCTCTGCCACCACGACACCGAAGAACCGGCACTAGCGTATCCCGAGCGGAAGGGGGGTCGTATGCCCGACCACAACACTTGGCTGGCTCGGCTGACCGCGACGACGGCGCCGGGTTCGGTGATCTGGATCCGTCTCTACGTGGGAGCGGTGTTCTTCTTCGAGGGCATCCAGAAGTTCCTCGACCCCGATACGCTGGGAACTGGGCGGTTCAACAAAGCCGGTATCCCCGCGTCGGAATTCTTCGCCCCCATAGACGGGGTCTTCGAAATCGCATGCGGCGCATTGATCCTCGCCGGGCTGCTCGCGCGGATAGCAGCGCTACCGATGATCGTGAACATGCTCGGCGCACTGCTGATCACGAAACTGCCCATTCTGTGGGGCGACGCGGCACTGTTCGCCGGCAAGTCCGGATGGTGGGACCTCATCCACGAATCCCGCACAGACCTCGCACAGCTGTGCGGCAGCGTATTCCTGCTCATCGTTGGCGCGGGCCCCTGGTCATTGGACGCCCGCCTCAACCGCAGCCTCGCACCGAGTACGGTGCGTGCGCGTTCACGATGAGCTCCTCACATGCCCGTGACCACCAACAGCATCGGCCCGATGGATAGAGATGGAGCAGCCCAGACGAATAACGGTGTACTCGTCCGGGCACGCTTCCAAGCGAGGACGAATCCGCACAGATCAGCCCCGGGGCGATGCGGTCGGTGAGCGCGGGATCCGGAGGTGTCCCCGCCGTCAACTCCCCATCGAACGTTCGAGGTGGACGATGAGTGGGCTTGCGGCGCCGAGGGTGAGCAAGGCCCTGGGTTCGATGCTCGTCCCTGATATCGGAACGAGCTGGTGGCGCTGCAGAATCATCGCGATCGCGAACTGCATCTCGGCCATGGCGAAGGTATTGCCGATGCAGAGCCTGGGCCCGGCGCCGAACGGGTAGTAGCCCGCCGGATCACCGGTCGCACTGTCGCGCTTGTTGAAACGGTCCGGGTCGAACCGCTCGGGATCGTCCCAATACTGCCGGTGCCGGTGCATGAGGTACGAACACCACAGGACGTTCGTCCCGGCAGGAATGGGATAGCCGCTGATCTCGTCGTCCTCCCCCGCCTGCCGGAATATCTGCCAGGCCGGTGGATAGAGGCGCAATGTCTCTTCGATGACGTGGCGGGTATAGACCAGCCGGGGCAGGTCGTCCATCGTGGGCCTGCGACCTCCCAGGACCTGATCGATCTCCGCGCGCAGCCGTTGCTCGACCGCGGGGTGTCGGCCGATCGAATACCACACCCAGGCGAGCGTGCTGGCAGTGGTCTCGTGGCCGGCGAACAGCATCGCGAACACCTCATCCCGAAGCTCTGCGTCGGTCATGCCGACTCCGGTGTCCGCGTCCCGGGCACGCACCATCATGGCCAACAGGCTGCCCCGGTCGCCTTCGTCCTCCCGGTGCCGGTGGATGATCTCGTAGGTGACCTCGTCCAGCACCCGCAGGGCGCGGTGGAAGCGGCGATGCCCAGGAGTTGGCACCGAGAGCGGCACCAGCGGAAACCGTATGTAGGCCGACATTTCTCGGGTCGAGGTGGCGACCGCGTCGGTGAAGCGACGGGTCATTGCATCCGCGGGGTCCATAGCGAAGAGAGCGCGCACGACGACCCGCAGCGTGAGACGGCTCATCTCGGCGCGCACATCGAGGTTCCCGCCGCGGGCCGACACCTGCTGCCAGCTGTCCAGGAAGGATTCGATCGTGTCGGTCATGAGCTCGCCGAAGGTGGCGATGCGCTGGCGGTGGAAGGCTGGTTGGAGAAGTCGTCGCTGACGCAGCCAGCCCGGTCTGGCCGCCATGAAAAGACCATTGCCGAACAGAGCACGCGCCATGGTGTAGGACGGGCCGCCCCGATCGTAGATGCGCTGATGCCGCTTGAGTATGTGATCGACGTCGTCGGGGTGGTTGATCAACACGAACGGCATCCCGACCAGATCGACGGAAACGATGTCCCCGTACTCCTCGACCAGCCCGGACAGAAAGGCCAATGGTGACCGTTGAAATGCCAAGGTCGACCTCATCTTCCCGCGTGGGCCGGGTGGCCGGAGGGACTGTTCGGATTTTGCTGATATCCACGATGCAATCGCCATGATGATCTTGCTCTCCGTTGGACTTTTCGAACCGACTCAATGGTTCGATCGCCGCTCCTGTCCGGCCAAGTAGGGAGATCCCCATACCGCGCCGATCGAATGTACAGATGTTCGTAATTGCACCGATGCGGGCAGACATCATCCCGAGAATTCGAATGAAAGCAGTAGGGAATTCCCTACTGCCCATACTCGGACGCCCGCGCCACACTTGGGACCCAATCAATCCCGTGGTTCCAGACAGGCAGCAGTAATGAATATTCATGACATCGAGGCAGGCGGGGTGGATCACTTCTGGAATTCCGTACCGCTTGAAATGCCGCACGCGCCGGCGACCGAAATCGCCTCCGGTGCGGAGCGATCGCGGGGCCCCCAGGAGCTCCCGCCAACCGACCTGGGTGCGCACCAGATCCGAGCGGTCCGCGACACATACGGTCCGGTCGGAACTGATGAGGTGCGGCAGCACGTCATGGCGGCAAGACGCACGGGAATACCGGTCTACCCGCTGAGCACGGGCAGGAACTGGGGTATGGGCTCACGTTCTCCGGTGGTCGACGGATGCACCATCCTCGACCTGAGCACGATGACCACCATCCGGACACTCGACCTCGACCTGGGCTACGCCGTGGTGGAACCGGGCGTCACCCAGCGGCAACTCGCGGATCTACTCGAGGACACGCCATGGATGTTGAACGTGACCGCGGGTTGTGCGGACGCCAGCATCGTCGGGAACACGCTCGAGCGTGGCGACGGCACGATCCGGTCCCGCGTCGACGATCTGCTGGGACTCGAGGTCGTGCTCGGCACCGGTGAGGTCATGACGACCGGCGGCCTGGACCGCACCGGTCGGCGCCCCGGTACCGTCGCCGGGCCGGATCTGACCCGAGCCTTCCTGCAGAGCAACCTCGGTGTGGTCACCGCGATGGCGATCAGCCTCATTCCGCGGCGCGAGGCGATCACACTCATCCATGCCACCTTCGCCAGAACTGCTCTCAACGAGGCCATCGACGCTGTGATCCGGGTGGGCCGGGCGCGGGTCGCCACCGACGGCATGTTGCGGCTGAAGGAGCTTTTCGTGGTGCCTGAGGCGGGCAACGCCGCGCTGCCCGAAGGCGCCGACCCCGGCTTCGTCACGGTCGAGGTTCCACTGCTCGGCTCCGGCGCGGCCGTCCGGCTCGCCGAAAGCGACATCCGCCGAACGTTTTCCCGTGTCCCCGGGCTGGTTTCGTGCCGATCGCTGGACACCTTCGCCACGCCCGCCGACGACCCGCTGTACCCGCGGACACTGTTCGCACGCGGGATCCCGTCCTGTGCAAACCTGCGGCGTCGACTGGGCGTCAGCACCTGCTCGCAAGTCGACGCGGCCTCCGTCGGGTGGCTCATGTTCCTGCCCGTGGTACCTCTCGAGCAGGCCGCCATGCGCAAAGCGGTCGAGCTGTTCCACTCGGAATCGGAGAAGTACGACACCGCCGGCATGCTCGAGTTCAACGTGATCTCGCAGCATTCCACCAATATGGTCACGCAGATCCCGTTCCTGCGCGCTGCCGAAGCGGTCGAGCGGGCGCACGCGCTGCGGCACTCAGCCCGAAAATCGTTCCTGCGCGCGGGCTTCCCGCCGTACCGTTCCGATATCGATCATGTGCCGTTCGAATTGGCCGATCGGTCGGCCGCCTTCCAGGACGGGCCGCTGAGCGGACTGAAGCGCTTCTGCGATCCGAACGGGATCATCGCGCCAGGCCGATTCCTGGCATCGGACCGATGACCGACCGACAGGCGAGGGCGGCCTTGGACCTCGACTACGTAATCCTGGGCGCCGGTGTCGGCGGTGCACTGCTGGCACTGCTACTGGGCCGGGACGGCCACCGCGTGCTGGTGGTGGAGCCACGGCTACACCAGGCCACCCGCGGCGCGGAGATCCTCAAGCCTCGCAGCATCCGCATGCTCGCCGAACACGGCCTGCTCGACCGGCTGATGTGCCTGGGCGCCCTGGAACGGCAGATCATCGACTTCCATCACGATGGCGCGCTGCTGTTCTCCTACGATTTCGCCGAGCAGACGTCGCTCGGACACTTCCTGATCGCCCCCTACACCGACACCATAGGAACGATCCTGTCGGCATGTGCTGAACTGCCGAATATCGACATTCGGTTCGGCCGACGCCTGCTCGATGTACACACCACAGATTCCTTCCTCGGCGAAGGGACGCTCGATGACGGCACCCCGTTCCGGGCCCGTGCCCTCATCGACTCCAGCGGATCCGCCTCGCCGCTGCGTGAGTTCGTCGGATCCGAACGGGATACCAGCAGCCACGGCCATGTCCTGCGGATGACGACGATTCCGGTCACGGCCAGTGTGCTCACGCGGAACCGGCTCTACTTCAGTTCGTCCGGCTGGTTCGCCTACTTCTACCCCGTGACCGCCGTGTCGGCCAGAGTGTTCGTCGGCGTTCCCCGGGAACTGGAGACACCGGTATTCGAGAGCGGCAGCATCGACCTGAAAGCACAACTCGGCGCCTTCGTCACCAAAAGCGGCGACGCGCTTGCCCTCCTGGAGACCCGCCGGTTCGTGCCGGCACCCGTGTCGGCGTACAGCAGCAAGCCCTACCACCGTGGCAATGTAGTTCTCCTGGGCAGCGCGGTTTTCTCCCCCCATCCGATGACCGGCCAGGGAATGAGCTACACCATGGAGGATGCGACTCTCCTGGCGGAGATTCTGTCCGAGGCACGCGACGGCCGCGACCTGGATCTACTGCTTCAGCGGCGATACGAGCCTCGCCGTGCGACGCACATCGAATTGGTGGCATACGGCGACGCCCTTGCCCACGCTTACCACGACCGTGATGAGTATCTGAGCGTTCATCGTTCCAACCTGCACGGCGGGGACCGATGAACGCATGGATCCATCACCCCTGCATGGGATCCGCGCAACCAGCCGAGCCGCCGCCACGGGCGGCATCACGTGCGCCGCTGCGCCTGCTCGGCGGCGAGTGCTGCGAGTTCGGCTCTGGAGGAGACCCCCAATTTGGTGAACAAGCGGTTCAGGTGTGCCTCTATCGTCTTCTCACTGAGGTAGAGCTCTTTGGAGATCTGGCGATTGGTCATACCGAGCACGACACGGCTGATGATCTCGGTCTGGCGTTCCGTAAGCGTGCTGAACCCGACGGCGGTCGCCCGGGACCGACTACGCCGGCCCGAGGTCTGGCGCTCCCCCACCCGGTGTAGTGCCAGACGCGCGCGTTCGGCGAGCCGCTCGGCGCCGCAGGTTTCGAATGTCGTGAGCGCGCTGTCGAATTCGCTTCTGGCTGCGGTCTCATCACCGCGGTCGACGAGAGCGTGGCCGAGCAGCAGTCGTGCCCGAGCGGCCTCCACCACGGTTCCGCTGATTCGGTATTCGGCGACGGACTGCTCCGCACTCGCGAGAGCGGCATGGGCGTCATTCCGCGCGAGAAGGACACGAGCGCGCGCGTAGCGGGCATCGCCGATACGCATGTGCAGGATCGGCGCGGCGTCGGCGATGGCCTCGATCTGCTGAGTCACCTTCTCCGCGGCGTCGATTCGTCCGAGCGCCAGTTCCGCGTCGACGAGAGGCCGAAGGAAGTGCGGCATGGACGTCACGTTGATCATGTCGAGGTAGTCGCCGGCGTACCCACCGAGCTGGACGATCTGCTGGCGGCCACGCCGATACTGACCTGCCTCGATAAGCAGACCGCCGTATACGAGTGGCGCGTGCCACGAGTTCATCCCGGTGGGCACCTGCGCACCCGTTCGGACGCTGTCGGCACCGGCGATGAGCGCCTCACCGGTGCGCCCCAACAGCGACAGGACCCAGGCACGAGACGCCCCGGTCATCGCGACCATCGGTGAATTGTCGAGCAGCAGAGCCGTTTCCACGGCGTCGTCGGCCGCCGCAAGTGCTCGCTCCAGCTGTCCCTGCAGCAGAAAGGCGAGGGCTTTCAGATGCGCAAGCTCGACCAGATGCCAGTTGTGCCCCGTTACGTGGCACAGCCGGATTCCCCGGTCCGCATGTTCGACCGTCTCCTTCCAACGCTCGAGACAGGTTTCGGCCAGCACGACATGGGTCAGCCCATTGAGCAACGTGGGCGCGATATCGCTGTCGGCAAGCGAATCGAGCGTTTTCACGGCCTCATCGAGATCAAGTTGCCCGCGCAGCAGTAGGTCGCCGGACTGGTTGATGCCCAGATAGGCCGCGGCCGCGGTCGACAGGAAGTACAACCGCGGATCATCGAGCGTTCGGGCAGACTCCCGGATCTCCGATGCCACCGCCAGCGCTCCGGCCCAGTCGAGCATCATCAGATGGTTCTCGATGAGTTCCAGTTTGAGCGCGGCTGCCCCCACGCTGTCGGGAGGCGTAAGCGCCAGCGCGCTCGTCAGTAGACGCCGGCCCTCGGCGGCGTTGCCGAGGCCCTGTTCGGTCACGGCGAGCATGGACATCATCCGGGCACGGTCCTCGGATGCGGCGGGCGAGACCAGTTCCAGTGCGTCCCCCAGTGCCTCCCTGCTCTCCCGGAGACGGCCGGAGGCACTCAGCGCTTCGGCCAGCGCCATCATCAGCGCCAACCGCCGGTCGGCGGAAGCACCGTTCGGCAGCAAACGCAAGGCGGCCCGGAACCATCTGGCGGCGGCAACCGGGGCGCGGGGCGCGGCGGCGGCCCCTGCGTCGGTCAGCACCGCGACAGCCGCTTCGCCCCCCACGATGCTGCTGTGCTCGAGGTGATGCGCGCGCAGCGTCAGGGTTGAGCCGCGGTTGGCGAGCGCTTCGGCGGCCCGCTGGTGCGCCTGTCTTCGCCATCCGTATCCACTTCGCTCGTAGACGGCACGGCGGATCAAGGGATGTCGGAAGGCCAGTCGCCCAGGTATTCCGGAATCGTGGACGAGCCCGGTCTCCATCAGCTCGTCCGTCACACGGCCCACATCCGCCTCGTTCAGGTCGGCGATGTCGGCGGCCAAGTCGAGGTCGAAGGGTTCACCAACGACGGCCGCAGCCTGCAACAGCGTACGCGCGCTCGGTGACAGTGCCCGGATCTCCTGTTCCAGGGCGGCCTGGATGATCGCGGGAACCCTGCTCGCCGTATTGAAACCGGACTCCTGCGAGCCGGGCGTGTGATCGGCACGTATCCGGGCACGTGAAAGTTCTTGCAGATAGAAAGGATTGCCCCCGCACTCGCGATGCAGGTCGGCCACCTCGCTTTCACCCTGCCCGGTGAGTAGCTCGGCGGTCTCGCGCAGCGACAACGGCCCGAGTTCCAGTGACATCACGGCGTTCTCGTAGGCGGCCCGGAACAGAGCGGTGGCATGCATCGACGGAAGCTGTCCGGAGCGATGCGCCAAAAGAAAAACGCACCGCTGCACGGGGTTTCGCAGCAGGTGCGCGATCACTTCGAACGAAGCATGGTCGGCCCAGTGCACGTCATCGAGCACCAGTAACAACGGCCGCCGGGCCGCCAATTTCTGCAGCGCGAGCCGCACGCTGCGGTGAAAGCGGTGCCGCTCTATCCGAACAGGCGGCGCCAGTGATCTCGCACGCTGATACAACGAGGGCAGTACCCCGCCCAGCTCCGACAAGGTCTCGTCACCGAGCGCGGTCATCTCCATCCGGGACAACAATCCGAGCGGTTCATCCAGGGCGTCGATCAGGATGGCATACGGAATCTCACGTTCGAGTTCCGTGCCGCGGCCGTCGAGCACATGGACGCCTCGCGTGATCGCTTCCCGAGATACCTCCTGCACTAATCGGGTCTTGCCGATTCCCGGTTCCCCGGTCACCGCGACCGCGGCGGCTCCTCCCTGTTGTGCGACGTCGAGCGCATCGTTGAGCTTGCGCATTTCATCGACACGGCCCACCAGCGGCCGAATGAATTCTCCTGGCGACCTCATGTCACCTCCAAGCACTGACAGCGGGATTCGCGGAGTGTCTCTGCGAATTTCGGCTGCATCGTAACCAGTCCAATCGGCGGTGTCTTGCCAGCGATGGAGAGCGGTTCGTAGGACCGCAGGAGCAGGGAATTCGCTACGCCATCTCGTTGCTTTGCCAAGCAAATTGATTGCCGCAGTGCATACTTCGACACCATCGATACTGTGCGCCGAGCGCACCCCGCCGGCCGATCTCGATGCCTGATCGCTGTGCAATCTGGACCGGCCGACCGCGCTGGAGTCGACCTGGCCCCGACCCGCCGCCGGTGAAACGCTGCTACACAACGACCTTCGCCAGGACAACGCAATGCTGGGCCTTGATGGCACGTGTCAGTAGCCGACTGGTGTGGCCATGTCGCGACACGACCTGGATCGGCCTCGTTTTACTGGCACCATCGATCGCCGCCAACGGGACAGGACCCGACCCGATCCTTGCCGGACATGCGCTGAGTAGGAACGCCGCTGTCGGGCTGTGCGCGGTGCAGGCGACACCGCGCCGTCTGCCGTGCGAAGAACGGTTGCTCAGCCGACCTGTCGAGTGCTGGTCTGGGTACCGGGCTCGCCGCGCGGAGCGCTGTTCGGCTCAGGCAGAAATCCGGATGCGATGAAGGAACCGATGTAGGTGTCCAGCACGGTCTCGTCTATTGCTGGGCAGCGGATGCCGTTCTCGGCGAGCGCCTTTCGGGTGTTGATGTCGTCCAGCACGATGTCGCTGGTCCCTCCGGCGTAATTGCCGCTGAGCAGGACCGCGCGAACCAAGGAATCGTCGCCGGCCGCGTTGCGTGTCCGGGCTTCGTCGGCGAGCCGGAGCTGGACCGTGTCGAGCGTTTCGGACACGACGGGCAATCCGCGCCTGCGCAGGCATTCGAAAATATCGTGGAGCGCGACCGGCTTTTCGTTCACCAAGTGATACACGATGTCGGTCTCGGGCTCGGCCGAGATCGCCACGATGGCGGCGGCCACGTAGGACACCGGAACCAGCGCGATCGTCGCGTCCCCGACATCGGGGGCAATGCCGAGGATCGCGGCGGCCCGGATCATGTTCCAGAACGCGTCGTCGACATTGTTCACACCGAGCTGGAGGTCGCCGGAAACCAAGCCAGGCCGGTAGACGCGGGCGGGCACGCCGCGCTCAGCTGCCTGGAGGATCAGTTGTTCGGCAGCCCATTTGCTGGCGACGTATCCGTGTGCGGGCAGCTCGTCGGCGTCGATGCGGGTTACCTCGCGGATGATGCTTCCCGAAACAACCGTCGCGGGCACCGCGGTGTCGGCGGTGGAGACGAAGTGGACGAGCTTGATCCGTTGGGTAGTCGCCAAACGCAGCACTTCGCGAGTGCCCTCGACGTTGGGGGCCCGAAGCAGTGAATACGGTTCGACATGGTTGACCCGAGCGCCGTTGTGGTAGATCGCGTCAATGCGGGCGGCAAGCCGTGCGAAGTCGGCGTCGGCCAGGCCGAACGACGGCTCGGCGAGATCACCGGGCACCGGCACTACTCGGGCCTCGAGTGTGTCGTCCCACAGCCGGTAGGCCTGTAGTGCGCTGCGGATGCGGTCGCGGCCCTGCCGGACGCTGTCCGCGCGGACCAGGCACCACACTTGGGCGTCGGTACGGTCGACCAGTTCTCGCAGCAGGTAGGCGCCGACAAATCCGGTCGCTCCGGTCAGCAGCACATCACGCGCGGGCCCGGCGTGCACGGGCGCGAGTTCCGCGATGCCGATCTCCGGCCCGAGTACGGCGTCAGCGGCGATCAGAGCGGGGCTGTGGACCGGAACGTCCTGGCCCGCGACGCGCCCTGCGAGGCCGCGCACGGTGGGGGCGCCGAACAGCGCCGACATCGGCAGCTCGCGGTCGAGCCGCGCGGCCAGTGCCTGCTGCAGGGTGAAGGCGAGTAGTGACGTGCCGCCGAGCTCGAAGAAATTGTCCTCGACCCCGACCCGGGGGACCCCGAGGACTTCCGTGAACGCGTTCGCGATCAGCTGTTCGATAGGCGTTGCGGGCGCGACGAAGTCGCGGGGTCGGAACACCGGCTCAGGCAACGCCGAACGATCCAGTTTCCCGCTGCTGTTGACCGGGAACGTGTCGAGTACCTGCACCGTCGACGGAACCATGTACGACGGCAGCACCCGCGTCAACGACTCACGCAGTCCGGCCGCGTCGACATGGGCGCCGCCCGCGGGCACCACATAGCCGACCAGCTGATCCCCGGCGGTCACTGTCGCCACCGCCTGAGCGACGGCGGGGTCGGCCAGCAGTGCGGTCTCGATCTCGCCGAGCTCGATGCGTTGGCCGCGCACCTTTACCTGGAAATCAACCCGCCCCAGGTAGTCGAGTGCCCCGGCGCGGGTCCACCGCACCAGATCGCCGGTGCGGTACATCCTGGTACCGGGGGTGCCCAGCGGGTTGGCGACGAACCGGTCCGCGGTGAGATCCGGCCGCCGGTGATAGCCATCAGCGAGTTGGGCGCCTGCCAGATACAGCTCGCCGGTGACGCCGGCGGGAACCGGCCGCAACCGGCTGTCGAGCACGAAGACCTGCGAATTCCATTCGGGTGTGCCGATCAACACTGCACTGTCGGTCGCGCTGACCTGCCGGTGGGTGATGCTCACCGCCGCTTCGGTCGGGCCGTAGAGATTGTGCACCTCGGCGGCGGCGACCGCCTGGAACGCACGGACTGTCTCCGGCGGCAACGCCTCACCGATAACCAAAACCGCACGCAATGACTCCAATTCGCGCGCCGGTGCGTGCGCGGCGAACACCGCGAGCAACGAAGGGACGAAGTCGGTGATGCTGACCTGGTGCTCGCGGATCAGCCGGGACAGGTACCGCGGATCACGGTGACCGTCCGGCGCGGCCAAGATCAGCCGCGCACCGGTCTGCAAGGGCAGGAAATATCCCCACAGCGACACGTCGAACGTCGCAGCGGTCTTCTGCAGGTACACGTCGGCGGCGTCCACACGGTACTCGGCCCGCATCCACGCGAGCTGGTTACCGAGGGCGGCGTGGCTGACCGCGACCCCCTTAGGCAGACCGGTCGACCCCGACGTGTAGATCACATAGGCGGTGTGTTCGGGTCGCAGGGGCCGCACCCGCTCGTCGTCGGAGATCGGCGCGGCCGACAGCGTCGACAGATCCAGGGTGTCGACTGTGGTGGCAGGAGCCAGCGTGAACTCGTCGGCCGTCGAGGTCAGCACACAGTGTGGTGCCGCCGAGTCGAGCACATGACGGAGACGTTCATCGGGTTGATCCGGGTCCAGCGGCACATATGTCCCGCCCGCTTTGGCGATCGCGTACATGGTGATGACTTGATCGAGGGATCGGCGCATGGCCGAGACGACCAGTGCGTCCGGGCCCACCCCCTGTCCGATCAGCCACCGCGCCAAGCGATTTGCCCGGGCGTCGAGCTGCGCATAGGTCAGGCATTCCCGGCCGAATACCACGGCGGGGGAATCCGGATCGAGCACCACCTGTTCCTCGAACGCCGACATCACGCTCGCCCTGGCGACAATGGGGTGGCCGGTGTCGTTCCATTCGACGAGCACCCGGCTGCGTTCGATCTCGTCGAGCAACTCGATGTCGCCGACCGCCACGACCGGATTCGCCACGACAGCGGACAAGATCCGCACCAGCCGATTCGCGAACTCCTGTGCGGTCGACGCGTCGAACAGATCTGTCGCGTAGGTGAGCGCACCCCCGATCCCTATGGGGGTGCCGTCGTCGGCGTAACCATCCGAGACTGTCAGATCCAGGTCGAATTGAGAGGTCGCGATGTCGACCGCCAGACCCGCGACTGTCAAGCCGGGCAGTTCGAGCTCGGTGCGCGCCATGTTCTGAAATGCCAGTCCCACCTGGAACAGTGGATGCCGCGCCGTGGACCGGGGCGGATCGAGAATCTCGACCAGCCGCTCGAACGGTATGTCCGCGTTGGCGTATGCCCGCAGGTCGGTTTCCCGCTGCCGCACCAGCAGAGCGGTGAACGGCTCGCTCTCGTCGATTCGGGAGCGCAACACCAGGGTGTTGACGAACATCCCGATCAGATCGTCCAACGTCCGGTCCGCACGACCGGCGACCGGCACCCCGATGGCGATATCGCCGGTGCGTGACATCCGTGCCAGTAGCACGGCAAACGCCGCGTGCAGCACCATGAACAGGGTGGCACTGTGTTCCCGGGCCAGGCTGATCAGCGCCTGGTGGGTGTCGGCGTCGATCTGCCAGTGGACGGTGTCCGCGGCCAGCGACGGCACCGCGGGCCGTGGCCGGTCCGATGGGAGGTCCAGCTGGCCGGGCAGGTCGGCGAGTGCCGCACGCCAGTACGATATCTGCTGGCTTGCCGGCGAATGCGCGTCGTTCTCCGAGCCGACCGCGGCGCGCTGCCAGAGTGCGTAATCGGCGTACTGCACCGGCAGCGCAGACCAATCGGGCGCTGCGCCCGTGGCCGCTCGTGCGGCGTACGCGCGCATCACGTCTCGGGTCAGCGGGCGCACCGAGGACCCGTCGGCAGCGATGTGATGCACCACCAGCGCCAGCACATGGTCGCGCGGGCCGAGTTCGAACAAGCCGACCCGCACCGGTACCGCCGACGTCACATCGAAGGGCGTGGTCGCCAGCGCGTACAGGCGGTCAGCGAGCTCGTCCGCCGGCACCGTCGTCACGGCGGTGTCGGGCATGGCGTATTCGGTCGGCAAGATCTCCTGCACCGGGCCGTCCTCCGTTGCCGGATAGACGGTGCGCAATACCTCGTGCCGTGCGATGACATCGGCGACGGCCGATTGCAGCGCCGATACATCGAGTTGTCCGGACAACCGGACCGCGATCGGAATGTGGTAGGCCGCGGAGCGCGGATCGAAGCGATTGAGAAACCACATCCGTTGCTGTGCGAGGGACAGCGGAATCCGCTCCGGGCGAGGTCGCGCCGTCAGGGCTGGCCGGCCACCGGCACCTGCGATCCGGGCGACGCGCGCGGCCAGCTCCGCGACGGTCGGCGCCTCGAAGAGTGTCCTTACCGGGACCCTGGTGTCCAGGGCGACGCCGAGCCGCGCGGCAACCTGGGTCGCGACCAGCGAATTGCCGCCGATCGCGAAGAAGTCGTCGTCCAGCCCGACCCGGTGCACGCCGAGCGCCTCGGCAAAGGAGTGCGCCACTATCTCCTCGATGGGAGAGGACGGTGCCCGAAACGCAGGGGCCTCGAATACTGGATCCGGCAGTGCTTTCCGGTCTACCTTCCCATTCGTGTTCACCGGGATTTCCTCGAGAACCACGAATGCCGAAGGCACCATGTACGACGGCAGCACCGCCGCGACCGCCGAGCGCAGCACCTCGATGTCCAGCTCACGGCCGGTGGGGACGACATAGCCGACGAGCCGATCTCCGATCAGCGGATCGTTGTGCGCGACCACCACCGCCCGCGTCACCGATGGGTGCGTGGCGAGCGCTGCCTCGACCTCACCCGGTTCGATGCGGAAGCCGCGCACCTTGATCTGGAAGTCGTTGCGGCCCAAGTATTCCAGCTCGCCATTTGCACGCCGCGTGACCAGGTCGCCGGTGCGGTACATCCGGCCTCCGGCGGGGCCCATCAGGTTGGCGACGAACCGATCGGCGGTCAGCTCCGGGCGATGGTGGTAGCCGCGCGCCAGTTGGGCGCCCGCCAGATACAACTCGCCCGGCACGCCGTACGGCACCGGATGCAATCTCGAATCCAGCACCAGCGCCTGGGTGTTCCATACTGGCGCACCGATCGGCACCGATCCCGGCCGATTATCGCTTACCGAGTATGCGGTGGCTGACACCGCGGCCTCGGTCGGACCGTAGAGATTGAACAAGTCGGCGGAGTTGTTCTGGCGGAACCGGGTCGCGGTCGCCCGCGGCAGCGCCTCTCCGATCGCGAGTACCCGCCGCAGCGGGCCGGGTAATGTGCCGCCGCATGCGTCCAGCAGAGCGTCCAGCATCGCAGGCACCACGTGCAGGGTGGTGACGCCCTCGGTGCGGATCAGGTCGTTGAGGTATGCCGGCTCGCGGTGGCCGTCGGCCGAGGCGAGCACAAGGGCACCGCCCGATACCGGCCCACACCAGTACTCCCACACCGACAGGTCGAACGTCGCTGTCGTCTTCACCAACACCCGGTCATCGGGGGCAAGGCCGAATTCGGCGGTCTTCCACAACAGTTGGTTGACAATCGCACCGTGTGCGATCGCGACGGCCTTCGGCCGCCCCGTCGAGCCGGACGTGAACAGCACGTAGGCGGTATTGCCCGGCCGAAGCGGTGCGAGCCGGTCGTCGTCGGTGACGCGCGCCGCCGAGTGCGCCGACAGGTCGACGGCAGCCATGGCTGTCGCGGTCAGCGTGGCGACCGGTCGGGCGGCGTCGAGGACCCGCTGGAGTCGTTCCGGTGGTTGGTCTGGGTCGAGCGGCAGATACGCGCCGCCCGCCTTGGCTACGGCATACATCGCCACAACCAGGTCGACGGAGCGGGGGATGGCCAGCGCGACCACGGATTCGGGGCCGACGCCCAACGAGATCAGATGACGGGCAAGGCGATTCACCCGAGCATCGAGCTGAGCATAAGACAACCGCACTTCGCCGCAGACGATCGCGAGCGCATCCGGGACTGCCGCCACCTGCGTATCGAACAGCCCGACAAGGGTTTCGTCAGGTGTCCGATGATCCGTCCCCGTGGACAGGGACAGCAGCCGAATCTGCTCGGCGTTGTCGACGATCGAGATATCGCCGACCGGGATCGTGGGATCGTCGAGCACCGACTGCAGGATGCGGGCGTAGCGCTCGATGAACTGCTGTACTGTCCCCTCATCGAATAGGTCTGTCGCGTAACCGAATTCGATCCGGATCGGTCCAGGGGCGCCATTCGCGTCATGTTGGTCCAGTACCTGGATATGCAAGTCGGTCTTCGCCAGCCGCGTGTCGATCTCCACCGCGCGCAGTCCGAGACCAGGCAGCTCGAGGTCGGCGGTAGAGAAATTCTGGAAAGCGAAACCCACCTGGAACAAGGGATTGTGGGCAACCGATCGAACCGGGTTGAGCGCTTCCACCAGCCGTTCGAATGGAACGTCGGAATGTGCGAGCGCACGCAAATCGGTCTCGCGGGTTCGGGTCAACAACTCGGTGAAGCTCGCATCGAGGTCGACGCGGGTGCGCAGGACCAAGGTGTTGACGAACATTCCGATCAGGTCGTCGAGGGCGGCTTCGCCACGACCTGCCACGGGCGTGCCGATGGCGATGTCGGAGGTTCCGGACAGCCGCGACAGCAGCACCGCCAAGGCGGCGCGCATCACCATGAACAGTGTCGCGCCATTGTCCAGGGCGAGCTCGAGCAAGGCGCCGTGCACTGTGGGAGCGAGGGTGAGCCGGACCGTTGCGCCGCGGAATGATTGTGCGGGCGGGCGTGGCCGGTCGCTTGGCAGCACCAACTGGTCGGGCAGTCCCGCCAACTCGGTCGTCCAGTAGCCGATCTGTCGCGACACCAACGAATCCTGGTCGTCGTCGGAGCCCAGCAGCTCACGCTGCCACAGCGCGTAGTCGGCGTACTGCACCGCAAGCGGGCGCCACGGCGGCGCCGTCCCGTTGCTCCGCGCGGTGAATGCGGTGGCGAGGTCCCGGATCAGCGGAACCGTAGACGAACCGTCGGCGCAGATGTGGTGGACGACGAACACCAAGACGTAGTCGTGCGGAGTACGGAACAACCGCACATCCACCGGGACCTCGACGGCGACATCGAATCCGCGCAGCGCGACCGCACGCACCAGGTCGTCGATCTCGTCGTCGGCCGCGGTCACAAGAGTGAGATCCGCAACCGCCGGGCTCGTCACCAGCACCACCTGATGTGGTCCGTCCCCGTCGACCGGGTATATGGTCCGCAAGCTCTCATGTCGCTGCACGACATCGGTGAGCGCAGACCGCAAGACGGTCACGTCCAGATCCCCGGACAACCGCACCGCGAAGGAGATGTTGTCCACGGCGGAATCGGTGTCGAACTGGTTGAGTAACCAATATCGCTGCTGCGCATGCGACAACGGGATACGAGGCGGCCGCGGCCGCCTGGCCAACGCTGGTCGCACATCTGCTTCTGTGTCCAGCGAACGCCGAGCCAACCCGGCCACAGTCGGTGCTTCGAACAGCTCGCGCACGCCGAGGCCGGTTCCCAGTGCCGCGTTGATCCGCGCCAACACCCGCATGCCGACGAGCGAATTGCCGCCCAGGTCGAAGAAGTTGTCGTCCAGACCGACACGTTCGGCGCCGAGCAGTTCCGCGAAGGCCGCGCTGATCACCTGCTCGGCTGCGGTGGACGCCGCCCGGTAGAGCGGTGCCGATAACTGGACGTCGACGTCGGGCAGCGCCCGACGATCGAGTTTGCCGCTCGCGGTGAGCGGAAGGCTGGGCATCGGAATGATGTGCTGCGGAACCATGTAGGCGGGCAGCGACCGCGCAGCGTGATCGGCCAGCTCGGCCGGATCGATGGCGGCGCCCGCGGTGGGAACGACATAGCCGGCCAGGAAGTCACCCACATGCTGGTCGTGCTGTACGACGACGACGGCGTGGTCTACCGATGGATGCGCAGCGAGGGTGGCTTCGATTTCGCCGAGTTCGATGCGCAGACCACGTAGTTTGACCTGAAAATCGGTGCGGCCGAGGAACTCCAGGTTCCCATCCGGCAATCTCCGGACGAGATCGCCGGTTCGGTACATCCGGGTCCCTGTCGCGCCGTACGGGTCGGCGACGAATCGGCCCGCGGAGGCCGGGCTGTCACCGAGGTAGGCCCGTGCCAGCTGTACGCCGGACAGGTAGAGCTCCCCGGGAACGCCGGGTGGCACGAGGTGTAGTCGTGAATCCAGCACATACGCACCGGTGTTGGGAACCGGCCTACCGATCGGGACCGCGCCGAGGTGGCGGGGCCGGCACCGGAACACCGTGGATGTCACGGTGGCTTCGGTCGGGCCGTAGGTGTTGTCGACGATGATCTCGTGCCGGAGGCGCTCGAGCACAGTCGGCGAAAGTTGCTCGCCCCCGATCGACAGATACCGCAGGCTCGACGGCAGTTCGGCGCGATCGGCCAACAGCAGCGCCAGCATCGATGGCACGAACTCGAGGATGCTCACTCGGTGCGTCCGGGCCTGTGCGATCAGATAGCCGGGGTCGAGATGGCCGTCATGCCGCGCGACGACGAGCCGCGCGCCGATCTGCAATGGCAGGAACAGCTCCCACACCGAGGCATCGAATGTGAACGGTGTCTTGTGCAGGAACGCGTCGGTGGGACCCAGCTCGTAGTGTGCCCGCATCCACGCCATCTGGTTGACCACCGATCGGTGGCTGACCACAACACCTTTCGGGCGGCCGGTGGATCCGGAGGTGTAGATGACATATGCGGCATTGTCCGGGCGCAACGACGCCGACCGGTCGCCGTCGGAGATCGGCGCCGCACTCATGTCCGTCAAGTCGAGCGCGTCCAACAGCACCACCGGACGTTCGGGTGCATCGTCCAGCTCCACACCGTTCACGGTGAGCACGAGGACGGGAGCGCTGCTCGTCAACACATAGGCGATCCGCGCATCGGGATGATCCGGATCGATCGGCACGTACGCACCGCCGGCTCGAAGGACCGCGTAGACCGCGACCAACTGCTGCATCGAACGCCGAACAGCGATGCCCACCCGGGATTCCGGACCGACTCCTGCCGCGATGAGATACCGCGCGAGCCGGTTCACCCGCGCATCGAACTCCCGGTAGGTCCACTGGTTGTCATCGAAGACCAGCGCCGTGGCATCAGGCGTTCGGGTGACCTGCGCGTCGAACAGGTCCAGCAGCGTGCCGGACGGCGCGGGTGCGGCAGTGTTGTCGGACGCTCCGAGTAGTGCGCTCTCGGATTCGGACAGGATCGAGATGTCACCGACTGGTGCGCACTCGTCGTGACTTACCGATTGGAGTACCGCGACATATCTGCGTGCGAACGATTCGGCAGTGACGTGGTCGAACAAGTCCTGCGCGTATCCGATTTCGCCGAGCAGGAGGGACTCGCCGTCTTCGTCGGTCTTCTCGGTGAGCGTCACTGCCAGATCTACCTTGGCGACCTCGGTGTCGAATGCCATCTCGGTGACACCGAGCCCGGGCAGCTCGATCCGCGGCTGCGCAAAGTTTTGCAGCATGAGCAGCACCTGGAACAACGGCGCATAGGACAACGAGTGGCCCGGCCGCAGCAGCTCGACGACCCGATCGATACTCAGGTCCGCGTGATCGTAAGCGGCCAGGTCGGTGTCGCGGACGCGGGCGAGCAGGCGGGAGAAGGATTCGTCCGGCTGCACCTCGGTACGCAGTACCAGGCTGTTGCCGAACATCCCGACCAACTCGTCGAGTGCGACGTCCCCGCGGCCGGCGACCTGTGTGCCAACTGTGATGTCGGTATTGCCGGACAGCCGAGCCAACACGACGATCAATGCCGTGTGCACCACCATGAACAGTGTCGCGTTATGCTCTCTGGCCAACCGCCGCAGCCCATCGGTGACGTTCGCGTCGACCGAGAACTCCACTGTGCCTCCGCGACCCGATGGTGTCGTCGGTCGCGGTCGATCCCAAGGAAGAGTAAGCAACTCTGGCGATCCGGTGAGCTGGCGCACCCAGTATGCGGCCTGCCGCGCAGACAACGACTGTTCGTCGGCCTCGTTGCCGAGCAGTTCGCGCTGCCACAGCGCGTAGTCCGCGTACTGGACCGGTAACGGGCGCCATCCCGGCGCGACACCGGCCACACGCGCCTGATAAGCGACCGCGAAGTCTCGGGCCAACGGCGCCAGCGACGTACCGTCGCAGGCGATGTGATGCGCCACCAGAACCAGGACATGCTCGTTCGGCGCGAGCCGGAACAGACTGGCGTGCATCGGAAGATCCGACGTCAGATCGAAACCGATCGAGACTGCTGTCCGGATCCGTGCCTGGATGTCGGTGTCCGTCGTCGGCCGCGGCTCCAGCGTCGGTGCCGCCTGCGGTGAAAGTAGTTGCTGGAACGGGCCATCCGCGGAGTCGGGGTAGATTGTCCGCAGCGGCTCGTGCCGTTCGACCACGTCGCGCAGCGCCGTCTGCAGCGCGTCCAGATCGATGACGCCGGTCAACCGCAGGGCGAAGGGAATATTGTATGCCGCCGATGCGGTGTCGAACTGGTTGAGGACCCACATGCGTTGCTGGGCAAGTGACAAGGGAATCCGCGCGGGCCGCGGTCTCGGGGCCAGCGGCGGCCTGCCGCCCTGGCCGGCCAAGGGCGAAATCCGACCTGACAACCCTGCGACGGTCGATTCCTCGAACAGCACCCGAGCCGAGAACTCGGCGTCGATCCGCGCCTTGATCCGCGCCACCGCCCGGGTGGCCAGCAACGAGTTGCCGCCGAGTGCGAAGAAATCATCGTCCAGGCCGACTCGGTCTACGCCGAGGATGTCAGCGAAAATGTCGGCGACCGCGACCTCGACCGGGCCTGCCGGAGTGCGGAAGACCGCCGTGGCGGCTGCCGGCGCGGGTAACGCCTGGCGATCCAATTTGCCGTGCATGGTTAGTGGAATCGCATCGATCACGACGAATGCCGTAGGCACCATGTGGGCGGGCAGCACCCGCGCCACCGCGTCGCGGACGACCGCCACATCCGGTTGGCCTACGAGATACGCAACGATCCGCTGGTCGCCGGGCATGTCCTCACGGACGATAACAACCGCCTGGTGCACCGATTCCACGGCAAGCACGGCGGCTTCGATCTCGCCGAGTTCGATTCGGAACCCACGCACCTTTACCTGGCTGTCCGCACGGCCCAGGTACACGAGATCGCCCTCGGAGTTCCACCTGGCCAGGTCACCGGATCGGTACAGGCGAGTGCCGTCGGCGGCGAACGGGTCGGCCACGAAACGCCCGGACGTCAGCCCCGCCCGGCCGAGGTAGCCGCGCCCCAATTGCTCACCGGCAATATAGATCTCGCCCTTGACACCTACCGGAACCGGACGTAATCGCTCATCCAACACGGAGATCCGCAAACCGGGGATGGCAGCGCCGATCGTGCTGCTGGTCGCCGCCGAGAGCCAGTAATGGGTCGCATGCACGGTCGTCTCGGTGGTGCCGTACATGTTCACCAATTTCGCGGTAGACGCACCGCGGGCGAACCAGTCGCCGAGTCTGCGGAACTCCAGCGCCTCCCCGCCGAACACGATATAGCGCAACGACAGCGGAGCGTGCTCGGTAGCCGCCGCCGACGTTGCGCGGTCCGCCTCCGCCAGCTGATAGAACGCCGAGGGCGTCTGATTGAGCACGGTCACCTGCTCGCCGCGCAGCAGCTCCAGAAATTGCTCGGGTGACCGCGACGTCAGATAGTCGACGACGACGAGTGTGCCGCCGTACAGCAGCGGACCCCACATCTCCCACACCGAGAAGTCGAACGCATACGAATGGAACATCGTCCACACGTCACGGTGATCGAAAGCGAACAGCGACCGCGTGTTCGCGAACAACGTCACCACATTGCGATGGGGGATCTGCATGCCCTTGGGCCGACCGGTCGAACCGGACGTGTAGATCACATACGCGACGTTTCCGGGCCGCAGCGGAGACCGACGGTCCCGGTCGGTGACCGGAGAATCGTCGATATCGGACAGATCGATCCGGTCCAGCTCGAGCACGGGAGCTTCGGCGGGCAGCGGCGTCCCGGCCGTTGTCACCACGCAGACCGGGTCGGCGTCCGACAGCAGGTAGGCGATCCGGTCAACCGGGTAGGCCGGATCTACCGGCAGATAGCCGCCGCCTGCCTGCACGGTTGCGAGCAATGCGACCACCAAGTCCAGCGATCGAGGCAACACGACCGCAACCAGGGTTTCCGGACCCGCGCCCAGCGCCACCAGCTTGCGGGCCAATTTGTTGACGCGACCAGCCAACTCGCGGTAGGTCAGCGTCTCGGCGCCGAATTTGACCGCGGTCGCGTCCGGATAGGTCGTCACCACACCCTCGAACACCTCGACCAGCGTGATCTCTTCCCCGGGCTGCGGCCCGCGGGAAGCGTCCTTGTCACGCGGCGCACGTAGGAAGGCGGTGCGCGCGGACACCGCGGACAGGAAATCGCTCATCGGTTCCGACGGCGGGAGATGGAAGACGGTCCGCCGCGCACCGATCGTCGCCACCTCGGCCTGGGTCACCCGGATGACGCCATCGACTGTGCCGGTCGTGCTCCAGGTGTAGGCCACATATGCGACGTCCTCGGCCCGAATCGGGCGCAGTCGATCCTCGTATGACACCGACTCGGCGGACCAACGGACGAGCTCATGCCGGAACTCCGGATCATCGAGTACCAGCCACTCGATCGAACCAGGCAAGTGCTGGCCAGCGCCCGATTCGCGACCGGGCAAGGCCGTGCCTGTCGTGATACCGATCGCTGGGGTCGCATCGACCAGCATGTGAGCGACGCGCTCCGCCGGAGCGGTCGCGTCAACGGTGACGAACCCCGCACCCGTTTTGGCCACTGCCCACATGGCCGACACCGACTCGATCGACGGCACAATCGCCACCACGACCAGATCCCCTGGACCGACACTGCGCGCTATCAGTACACGCGCCAACCGCGACGACACCTCGTCCAACTCGCGATAACTGAGTGCAACCCCATCGTGTGATACGGCCGTCCCATCGGGATCGGCCTCGACCGCCGCAGCCAACAGCCGCGGCAGCGTGGTCACCGTCTGCTGCCTCGCCCGAACCGGCCGCACCCGCACCGGGTTCTTCGCCTGGCCGACGCTCGCCGGACTATTGCCCATCACACTGTTCACCAATCAGCCAGCAAAGAGGTAGAGACTTCGAACTCGAAGAAGAAGCTACCGTCCGGCGGTCCGTGCTGGTTTTCCAGCTCTGGTAACCGCAAAAGCAGACCGAGCGCAGGTCACGGCGGCACTCCGCCGAGTAGCCACGTCGGGAGTACACGCGACCACCGCCGTTTGGCATCAATCACTGGTGACGCGCTCGGGCCCGATCCCGTAGACACCGGCAAACGTCGGTTCGAACTAGCCACACCGGCTGAACCAGCACTACTTCAGGCCGTGCCACGACGAAAACGCGGTGCCGCGTTCAGAGAATCAGCCGTGTCCGGGCCTGACGGCGAAACCACCATCTCCTGACCACGTGCGGCGGCTCACGACGCCCGGCCACTCGCCCAGTGGTTCGAGCTCATCAGAGAGCACCTGAGCACCGTCATCGCGACCGTGGCCGTGGAGCGGCTCGCCGTGACTGGTGCTCGGCGCAGCGGCCCAGGGCAACACCCGATCACTGCGCGATGATTTGTCGGCCGAGGTAGCAGCGCCGATACGTCACAACGGCGGCAGATAGCTGATCTGGACCATTTCGGTGTCGCGACTACGCGAGACGAGATGGCCGCGGCCGGGGGGCAGCTTCGAGGACCGGATCCCGCCGAGAATGACGCCCTCGTCCTTCGGCGCGCTCATCAGGAACGCGTCCACCGACATGTCCTTGAGCGGGCCGAGCACCGCGTCGTACAGGGCACGGCTGGCGCCGCCCGCGCGGCGGGCGATGATCACGTGCAGCCCGATATCGCGGGCCTGCGGAAGGAATTCCAGCAGGGCCGTCAGCGGGTTCTGCGACGACACCATGTCGTAGTCGTCGACAACGACATAGATCTCCGGCCCGGACCACCAGCTACGCTCCCGCAGCTGCTGCGGGGTGACGTCGGGTCCCGGAATCCGCTCCTCCAGGTATTCGGCGACTTCCTTCAGCATGGGAGCCGACGTTTGCGACGACGTCGAGTAACCGGCGAGGTGGTCGCCCTCGATGGCGCCGAGCATGGTGCGCCGGTAGTCGATGAGAATCACCCGCGCCTGCTCCGGCGTGGTCCGCTCGACGATGCCCTCGACGATGTTGCGCAACACGGTCGTCTTGCCCGCCTCGATGTCGCCGAAGATCACTAGGTGCGGCTGGGCGTCGAAATCCAGTACGATCGGCTGCAATTCGGACTCCCCCAACCCGATCGCGACACGGGTCGCTCCCAGGTCCGCGCCGCCGCCCTCCGCCCCCGCGATGACTTCGGCCCGGTCGACCTGCGCGGGCAGCATCCGTACAGCGGGAGCGCGGCAGTCGCCATGAAGCACGGACAACTGTTCCTTGGCTGCGGCCACGCCGTCGGCCAGCGTCTCGGGCTCGAGCTGCGAATCCACCCGCGGCAACGCGATCAGCATGTGCAAGCTGTCGGGTGTCAACCCACGGCCCGGGCGTCCGACGGGCACGTGCACGGCAACGCGGCGGTTCATCTCCGAGTCCGACGGATCGCCGAGCCGCAACTCCAGCCGTGTTCCGATCTGGTCCTTGATCACCGGACGAATCTCCACCCAGCGGGACGCGCCGAGTATCAGGTGCAGCCCGTACGAGAGCCCCTGTGCGGCGATCGCGTTGACGAAGCCCTCCAGCGGTTCGAATTCCTCGCGAAATGCGGCCCACCCGTCGATCACCAGGAAGACATCGCCGAACAGGTCTGCCGACAGCGGATCCGCCGCACGTTCGCCCGCCTCCCTCTGCATCAGAGCGGCTTTGCGCTTGCGGAAGTCGGCCATGTTCTCGATGCCCAGCGCCAGGAACCGCTCCTCGCGCTGCCGCAGCAACGTGGTCAGCTCGGCGATGGTGCGGCGCACCCGATCCCCTTCCAACCGGCCCGCCGTCGAGCCGACGTGCGGCAGCCCGGCGAACGCGGCGAGCGAGCCGCCGCCCAGATCGATGCAATAGAACTGCACCTGCTCAGGGGTGTGCGTGGCGGCCGCGGACATGATGATGGTGCGCAATGTGGTCGACTTGCCCGCCTGCGGACCACCTACGACTGCGACGTTGCCCTGGCCGCCGGACAGGTCGATGGTCAGCACGTCGCGCTTCTGCTCGTAGGGCTTGTCGATGACGCCGATCGGCATCCACAGCTGCCCGTGCCGGTTCACCGGCGACTGCCAATACGGATCTGGCAGCAGCATGTCCACCGACGGTGAGACATCCAGGGGCGGCAGCCACACTTCGTGCGCGGGCCGGCCGTGCCCGGTCAGCCGCTCCACCACGACCTGCAGCAGCGTCTTCTCCTGGCCGGTGTGCGTCTCGGCGGAAAGCATCGCCTCCAGCTCGTCGAGATCGGGTAGCTCCGTGCTCGTGGGTTCCGGCTGGTCCCTGATCTTCACCGGCGACGCCGTGAAAATCTCCACGGGCTGCTCGCCGACCACCGTTCCGTCCGCGGCACGCCGTGCGGTGCGGGGCGCGACGTACGGGCCGGACACGTAGGTGGTGTTGAACCGCAGCGGGTCGTCGGCGTCGCTTTTGAGGTAGGCGGACCCCGGCACGCCGGGCAGGTGATACGCGTCGGTGATGCCGAGCACCTGCCGGGACTCGCCCGCCGAGAAGGTACGCAATCCGATCCGGTAGCTCAAGTGGCTGTCCAGGCCCCGCAGCCGGTTCTCCTCCAGTCGCTGCGATGCCAACAACAGGTGCACTCGCAGCGACCGGCCGAGCCGCCCGATCATCACGAACAGGTCGGCGAAATCAGGTTTCTGCGCGAGCAGTTCGGAGAACTCGTCGACCACGACGAACAGCGCGGGCAAGGGGTCGAGCGGGGCGCCACCTACGCGGGCCTTCTCGTACTCGGTGACGTTGGCGAAATTGCCCGCGGCGCGCAGCAGTTCCTGGCGGCGATTCAGCTCTCCCGACAGCGCGTCATGCATGCGGTCGACCATCGAGAGTTCTTCCTCGAGGTTGGTGATAACCGCGGCCACATGCGGCAGCGGGTCGAGGCCGAGGAAGGTTGCGCCGCCTTTGAAGTCCACCAGGACCAGATTCAACAAGTCCGGCGAGTGGGTGGTCACCAGTGACAGCACCAGCGTGCGCAGAAACTCCGACTTGCCGGACCCGGTGGCGCCGATGCACAACCCGTGGGGTCCCATGCCGTTCTCGGCGGACTCTTTGATGTCGATCTCGACCGGTGCGCCGTCCGGCGTCACACCGATCCTGACCCGCAGCCGTTCCCGCGCGCTACGCGGCCGCCACACTTCGAGCGGGTCGATCTGGGCAGCGTCGTTGATCTTCAGCAGCGCCATCAGTCCGGGGTCGGCGCGGGAATCGTCGCCGAGATTGACGATCTGGGCGGCGGTGGCAACGCGGAAGCGGGCCACCGCGCGCGCGAACGTCTCGGCCTCGGTGCGGCTCACAACATCTGCCGTGGCGAACTTTTCCACGCCTCCGGCGGATTTGGCCGCCACCATACCGTCGTGGGTGGCCACCAGCTGCAGACCGCGGCGTACCGCAAGTCCGGCCTGCGGGGCCGTCACATCGATGACGGTGACCGAATCCAGGCCCGCGTCGCTGATGATCCGCTCGGTGCCGTTGACGAATCCGTCGTCGATCACCACCACGAGATGGATTCGTCCGGTGGTGGGTTGAGCATTGCGCATGAATCGGCCGCGTTCGAGGAGTTCCTCCGACAGCGCGGTCTCCAGCTCCGAAAGCGAGTCGAACATCATGCGAGCCGAGCCCATTCCGTCGCGCAGCAACGGATGCTGGAGCTGTGGAAGCCATTTCGCCCACGCCCAGTCCGGCCCGTCCGGGTCGGCGCAGACGACGGCGACAGCGAGATGGTCGGGTCCGTGGAAGGCGCACAGCTGCAGCAGCATCGACCGCAGCAGCCTTCGCGTGAGGGCTCGGTCGCCCTCGATATTGATCGCCGGAAAGGCGCGCAACGACAAGGCCGTCGGCAACCCGTGGACCACCGAGTGGGTGCGGACGAACCGTCGCAGCGCCACCGTCGACACCGGTTCCAGATCCTCCACCGGACCGGTCTCCGGGCGGGCCAGTTTGGTGGCGAGGCGGTGGCTGCCGACGCCGATGCGGACATGGCCGAAATCGGGATCATTGGGCCGGCGTTCCCACATCCGCCGCGTGCCGACCAACGAGTACAGGTCCGCCGGATCCGGATGCGACCACTCCAGCGCCTCGCTCTGTGCCACCGCGGTATTGCGGACATCTTTGCGTAGCTGGTCGAGGTAGCGGAAGTAGTCCTTACGATCTTCGTTGAGTTCGGCGGCGCTCTTGTTCGCACCCTTGCCGAACGCGCCGCCGAAGAACATGCCGCCCATCGACATCAGCATCATCACCGGAAACATCATGGTGAGCGGATTGTTCAGCAATGATCGCGCGCCCGAGGTGATCATCAGCGCCATCATGCCGCCGACGGCGACGATCATCACGACCGGCATCAGTTTCATGAGCAATCCACCCGGCACCGGGCGGGGCAGCTCCGGTGGCGGGTTGAGGATGACCTCGGCGCCGGGCGCACGGGGCGGGGCGATCCGGGCCAGGCGCACAAAGCCTTCGGTACTCACTGTGGTCCCTCTCGGCTTCAGTAGTCGACATTCTCGGAGAGCTTGCGGCGTCGCGCATCACGCCGATAGGGAATCGACACGGCATAGCCGACGCCGAGCACACCGAGGCATGCGAACGTGCCGGCAGCCGCGATCCGCTTGGGCCACGGGTCTTCCCGAGCGGGCGGTGGCGGGGCCGCGACCGGTTTCGGGCGGGTCGCGCCGACCTCCACCGGTTGTTCGGGCAGCTGAGCGGTGAGCGCGGCGACCGGGTCGACCATGCCCGCGCCGAGGGTGTCGTCGCGGCCGGCGCCGGGTGCGTGCGCGGTCCGAATGATCCGGTCCATCACCTGTCGCGCGGTCAACTCCGGGAACCGGGACCGTACCAGCGCCACGACACCGGAGACGTAGGCGCTGGAGAAACTGGTGCCGTCGATGGGGTGCGGTTCGCCCTTCTCCCCCGGTGTCGCGTTGACCAAACCGACTGCGCCGGGCCCACTGTCGAGCGAGATGATGCCGCGGCCGGGCGCAGCGACAGAGACCCACGGGCCGCGGATGGAGAACGGGGAGGCCGCGCCATCCGGGTCCACCGAGGCGACCGACAGCACGTACTGGCTGTACCACGCCGGGCTGGCCACGGTTTTCACCGCGTTCCAGCCGACACCGTCATTCTGGGCCTTACAGGGGCCGTTCTGCTGGAGATTGCCCGCGGCGGCCACCACGACAACGTTGCGGTCATGGGCGAACGTCACCGCCGCGCCGAGCGCGCCGTCAGAGATGGGCTCTCCCGCTGCGGCACAGGCGACTTCGGAGATATTGATCACCGTCGCGCCCATTTCCACCGCCCGCACCACGGCGAACGCGAGCGTCAGCACGTGGCCGTAGCCACCGACCGCCAGCTCACCCGGCTGCTGGTGGCGGTTGGAATCTTTTGCCTCGAATGCCAAACTCAGCTGCCGCATGCCGAGCACCGCCGCTTCCGGCGCGACCCCGGAGAAGCCGTCACCGGGACTCGGCCGCGCCGCGATCAGTCCTGCTACCAGCGTGCCGTGGCCGTCGCAGTCCACCAAGCCGTCGGAACCGGACACGTAGTCCCCACCGGGAATCAGGATCGGAAGGCGCGGATGGCGATTCACGCCGGTGTCGATCACCGCCACGGTCTGGCCGTAACCACGGCTGAATTGCCATGCCGAGGCGAGATCGAGTTGCCGCTGCGCGAGCGGCGCGGTCCGCGGCGGCGGTCCGGTGAGCACAGGACGCTGGCACACCGACTTCTGCTCGGTCTCCTCCGGTGGCCGCGGCGGAAGGTTCGGTGGGGGCAGCAGGCCCGGATCGGCGAGCGGCGGACCGATCGTCCGTGCCGGGACGGCTGCTGCCGGGGCGAAGGCGGATCCGAGGACGAGAGCGAGGGCCGCGATCAGCGCCGCCAGCGCGCGCACCCGGGGGACCGCCCCGGCAGGACAGGCCGACGCACGCGCGAGACGGCGCAACTCGCGACGGGGTGAGGCGGTCATATGTTTCGGGCGACGGAGTAGAGGTCCATGATCCACACGACAAGCGGAATCATCGCGATGATCAGACCGTATTCGAGAAGTTCGCCGGCACGACGAGTCACCGGTGAGAGATCGGTGGATTTGCCCGCGACCCCGATGAACGCCGCCACCGCGGCCACCACGAGCAATGCGCCCGCCGCGGGAATCACCGCGCTACGACTACCCAGACCGAGTCCCGTGGCGACTGCGATCAGGGTGAGGCTGCCACCGCCGATGAGCGTGCCCGCCTGGGTGATGTCGGCGTAGAACCGTCCGCGCAGACACAGGACCAGCCCGGCGACGACCGCCAGCGCGACGCCCTGCCAACGTGGCGAGTCGAGCGGGTCGGCCGCCACCACCGCCCCTGCGACCGCGGCGAGGGTGGCGCCGATGATCATGCCGGACTGGTATTGGTTTGCCACGCGGGCGCGTTCGGCCAAACCGGCCGCCGACGGCAGCGCGGTCGCGCCGATCGCGCCGAAGCCCTCGATGGTGGGGCGCGGTTCATGGTCGGCGGGATCGATTGCCCCGCCTGCCGTAGGCACCGGCGGCACCGGAAGTTTCGCGGCCGACCCCGCCAACTGTGCCGCCGGCGTGATGAAGGTGACCGCCGCGACCAGTACGCCCGCGGCGACCTTCGTCCCATCCAGGTCGAAGGCCATGATCAGTCCAGCGGCCACCCCACCGAACACGACCGTCGTCGCCACCGCGGCGCACAGCGTGGCACCGACACCGGTCATCCGATAGGCCGCCGCGGCGACCACCAGCGTGACCGCACACGCGAGCAGAGCATGCGGACTACCGATCTCGCCCGGGACGAGCAACCCGACGCCGGGGCCGAGCAACACCACCGCACACAATGACAGCACCGTGGCGACCGCGATCATGGCATAGCGGCGTGCGGTGATGACCGCGGCCGCGAACGCGACGACCCCGCCCGTCACCGCGACCGCGCCCGACCCGAGCAGCGGAGCCGACAGCACCAGCAACACCAGTGCCTGCACCGACGCCACCAGCGCGACAACAAGACCCGCCCACCGGGCCGCACCGTCGTTCCAGCCGCGGAACGAACTCTCGGTCAGCCGTGCCACCGCGTCGATGACGTCGTCGAACAGCGCCGGTACTTCTTTCGACCGGACCGACCGCAACACCAGCAGCTCACCGTCGAATACTTCCGCTTCGGTGAGTGTCGAATCCGACGGAATCGGTTCGCGCCCCAACCTCGCCAGCGTCCAATGCCGGGATAGCACCGGGGCGCCCTCTTCCGGCTCCGTCAGGTCGGGGTTGCGCGATTCGATCAGCGCCGCCACTTCGCCGATGAACACACCGACCGGAACCGACGTAGGCAGTCCCATATCGAGCTGGGTATTGCCGCCGATCACGCTGACGCGACACAACTCGGGTTCGTCAGCGCCCGGCCCATTCAGCACAGAATCCATCACTTCTCCGGGTCCTCGGGTCGTTCAGGGGATGTGAGTGACCACGCTCTCGAGTCAGGACCTGGGACCGAGTCGTAGGCCATCAGAGCTTGGGGGCGGGCGAGGGTTGGGCCGGGGACCAGTTGGCCGACGATCTGCCACGGGGCGGGTTTCGGTTTGTCGCCCAAGCCCAGGATTTCGGCGGTGGCGCCGTCGGGAATGCCGTAGCGGATGCCGGTGTCGGCGATGTAATACAGCGAGCCGAGGCGCACACTGCCCGGATCGATCCCGGTGACCCGCACGAACTCTCCCGTACTCGGCGCGACGTAGGCGGCGTCGATGCGGTCGGCATCCAGGCCGGAGCCCACCGACATCGCGGGCTTGGCGGATCCCGGCAGCGGCCAGTCGCGGCCGGCGAGCAGCGTCAGGGTGGCGTCGTGATCGGCGTCCGGCTTGGCCCAGGACGCGCACGTCACCGGAAATGTGTCGGAGGGAAGTATGTTCGGCCGGGTGGCCGGGAACTTGTCGATCGGCAGCGTGTTCACCACCGGCACGCCGCGCAGCGTGTCCGGCGGGACCGCAGTGATTTCGCTCGAGCCCAGGGAGTTTGCGTTGCGGATGACCTCCGCGGCGAACGGCGAGATCCGCTGGATACCGGTGGGAACCACCACGAACAGCTCGGTCGCGGTGACGCCGGCCACCTTGAGCACAGAGCCGACCTTGGTGCCGGGCACCTTTCCCGGCGCACCGATTTCCGGGATCGTGGGCGGAGCCAGCGCGGGCACCGGGACAGCGGCGTTCAGCAGGCCGGCGCCGATCGGGCGCGGCTCGATGTCCTGCAACTGCAGGGAACGGACGATCGCGTCGTTGCCCAGGTCCATCTCGGCGCGTTTACCGTCGTACAGCAGGTAGGTCTTGCCGCCGACCGACACCAGCAGCGCCTCCTGCGAGGTCATCGGACGGATCGCATCGCTCAGCTTCGGGTCTCCTGCCACCGCGAGCCGAGACACCCCGTGGAGCGGTGCGGCCGAGTCGCACAGGTTCCACGCCGACCGTTCACCTTTCACCGTGGGGCCGAGCAACGCGCTCGGCGCGCCGGGTATACCGAGCATCGGCCCGCGCGGCAGCGACGACAGCTTCGACTCTTTCACCGAGGTCGGCTTCTCCGCCGAACCGGTGATCAACCGGGCCGACGCCAAGTTCAGCGCCGGATGCAACACCCCCTCCTGCACGACGAACAGCGCGCCGCTGTCCTTGCCGACGATGATCTTCGCGTCGCGGACTGCGCCCTGCGGTTTGAGCAATCCCAGAATCGCGCAGCCCGCCACGGCGAGTGTCGCCAATACCGCGCCGACGACCATGGACCGGAATTGGGCGCGCATCGGGTCGTGCAGCATGCGCACGTCGCGGCGCACCAAAGCGTGCTGAATGCGTTTCAACAGAAATCGATAGCCGTTGACCTGGGCTCGCGTGGTCAACTGAGCCGGCACGGAAAACCTCCTCGCGTTCTGTATGTGAGGCTGTGCCACACCAGGGTGTGGCACAGCCTCACATGCCCATCAGAGGTCTCCGAACAGCCCGGCGATCTGCTTGTCGGTCGCGTGGATGCCGTCGGCCGCGTCACCAACCTTCCGCGTACCTTCCTTCAGCGAGTCCAGAATCTCGACCAGGCTCGCCTTCATGCCGTCGAAGGCCGGCTTGTATCCGTCGTTGAAGGACGCCCCATGACAGGCATCCATAATTTGCCCGTCGGTGGTCTCCGCCTTTTCCTTGTGCGCAATGAACGCGTCGTAGTGCTTGTCGAGCTCGATGATGAGGCTGTCGACAGCCGCGTTGTTGTAAACCGTCAAATCATAGTCGTTGGCCATTGCCTATTCCTCTCAATTGACACGTGACGTAACCGCTCAGGCCCGCCGCAGGCTCGTGAAGCTCGCCTGGGCCGCTTGCTCCTGTGCGTGGGTTTTCGTGCTTGCCGTACCTAACGTTTGAGCCAGCGTGTCCAGCCGCTGATTCAGCTGTGTGATGTCTTTGTTCAGGTCGAGCTGCATGTCGTGGAACGCGCTGGCCGCCGCGCCGTTCCAGCCGTTGTTCTGCTTGGCGACCGCATCGACACTCGCCAGCAGGGCCTTGGCGGTGCCTCGGATAGCCTCGATAACCTCGGTCTGCATGGTGCCCTTCGCCTTATCGAGCGCCACATGGTCTATCTGAAAATCGGTCGGAGCCATTGCTTGTTCCTTTCAGGCTTCAGTTTCTTCTTGTCTCATAGATCCCGGTCCGGCAATGAATGCTCTCGTCAGGGCATCCACCTTTCTCCCGGGAGAAGGCCGATCAACGCGGAGATGCTCTGTGTCACACGGTGGTCAGTGCCGGGTGCGAAGGTGAACCAGGTCTGGTAGTCGGCGGTCCGGGTTGGCGCAGCGACGATCCGGCCGCGGGCGGTGTCGTAGACCGCGACTGCGGCTGCGGTTCGGGTGGCTACCCCGTCGCGGTGGTGGTAGGCGGCGATCTCGGTGTGCGTATGACAACCGGCCATCGCCATCCCGAACGCGACGGCCTCCCGCTCGGCGCGCCCAAAATGGAAAGCGATGTCGGTGAAGTCGCCCGAGGTGCGGGCGGCGTCCATGCGCTCGCGCAGCTGGCCGGCGAGCCCGCCGAAGGCCGCAATGCCGGCAGGTGTGCTGGGACCGAGGGCAGACAGAAAAGGCCGCGCCAGCACGGCATGGTCTTCGTCGCCCCAGACCGACCGGATGTCGAACTCGTCAGCGGCGCGGAACGCCACGGCGTGCTCACGCCCGCGGCGCGCCAGGCACACACGCCGCACCCCGTCCGACCGGTGCACGCGAGCGACCAGTTGCCGATCGGGCCGAGCAAATACGTGCAGCGCGGCAGCGAGTTCGGCGTCGACATCGCCGTAATCATCGATGACACCGGTGCTGGCGAGCGTCGACCGTGCTTCCTCGCGCGCGGCTCGCCAAGTCTCGATGCGGTCGTGCCGTTGCACGACGGCGAGCACCGCGGGAAAGGTCTGTACGCCTAGCAATTCGGACACCGTCAGCAGACCATCGTTGGTTACCGTTGTCATGCTGGCACCTCTGGCGGATCGATCATGCGTGCACGCGGCGCCGCCTGACTGCCGACCACGGCGGGCGCGGTGTGATAACCGGCGTCGAGGCCGATCCGGTCCGGATCGTCCGCCGCCGCGGCGATGCCCGCACCGAGGTGACCGGTGTGCTCCTCGTCCTGAGGGTGCGCTGGGGCCATCAGCGGCGAGACTGACGGCAGCGGGGTAATCGGTGCCGACGCCACTGTGACCGGATTGCTGGCTGTGACCACCACAGGCTCGGTAACTGTCTGCACCATCGCCTGAGCTTGGTAGGCGGTTTTCGCCCGTGGGAACACGACCTGAGGAATCGCTCGTGGTGAGGGCGCGGCGGTCGGCATCGGGAGTGACCCGGCCGGCTGCTGTTCGGTCACGGCTTCCTCGGCCATCAGGGCAATGTCACTGGTGAGCGTGGGCGGCTCGGGCTGCGCCCACGGTTCGGCCAGCGGGGTCGTCGCCTTCTCGTATTCCTGCATCACCCGGGCCGCGTCGGCCCTGGCGACGTCGGTCCGGTCCTCGATCTCCGCGGATACCGCCTGCAGCGGCGCACCCAGCGTATTGCCCTGCAGCAGTGCGGCTTTCATCATTTCGAGGGCGGTGAGAGCAGTCCCGCTGGGCATGGCGAGGCGGGCGATCTCGTACGCGGCTGCCTGCGCCTCCGCCTTGACGGCGTTCGCCGCCGCCGTGGCGGCAGCGTCGGCGAACCAGGTGCCCAGCTCGGCGAGCCGGCCGAGATTCTCTTCATTGTGGGTGGACGTCCACGCCCGGCCGAGTTCGGCGCGGATCAGCTCGTATTCGACAGCCGCCTCGCCCAGCCCGGCGGCCAACCGGGCGAACGCCAATCCAGCCTGCGCCATCGGCGCCGCTCCCGCGCCCGTCTCCAGGTCGCTCACCAGCTTGTCCGGGGGCACCGCCTCCCATATTCGGCCGGTGAACCCGGCCTCGTGTGGTTCCACCATCGATACTGCCTTTGTCCGAGCGCTGCCTTGCGTCGACGCGGATTCGCTAAATCCGCGGCGTGTTCGGCACGAACATCGCAGTGTTCTCGGCCTCGACGCGCTCGACGGATCGTGTGTGCGCTCGCAGGGTGGCAGCCAGCTTCCGCAGCTCCAGCGCGCCGCGGCGGTGAAGCTGCTGGTACTGGTCGCTCACGGAGTTGAAGGTCTGGGTGGCCCGCCCGGACACCTCGTCGATACCCGCGGGTGCCACGGTCAATGCCTCGCGTGTGGACTCCAGGTCGCCCTCGAGTCGCGCGGCCAGCGAGTCGAGCCGTACCGCCACCGCGCGGGTCGCGGTCTGGTCGAGTTGGACGATTCGGTTCATCGGTTCCCTCCTAGATCTTCCGGGTGTCGGCTCACAACGTCAGGGCCTTGTCCGGTGGCTCGCTCAGGTCGTCGGCCACCACACCCAATACAGGTGTCGCGGCGCCCTCCGCGGTGGCGACGACCTCTTCGTCGAGTTGTCCTGTCACCAGTGGGTTGTGCGCCCCGGTGTTGCCGGGATCTCCCGACTTGGCTGCCGCGGCCAGGGGCGCGAGCGGCATCATCGGCGAGGCAGTGCTCGCCCTCCGCGTGACGGTTTCCTCGGCGACGGCTCCGGATGAGGAACCCCCGCCGCCCGTCGCCATCGGGCTGGAAAAGCCCGCCACGCGCAGACCGCCGGCCTGATAGGCGTTCAAAGTCCGGTGGTGGACCGCACCGCCGGCCGCCGCCCCACCACCGATGTAGCCTGCCAGGGACGCAGCGCCCGGTGCCGCAGATTTTTCGTGGTGCGCCACCGGCTCCGATACCCGGGCCGCAGAAAGTTCATGCTGGGATACCGTCTGCTGCAACGCCTTGCTGCCCTGCTGCAGCATCTGGGTGAGGGGCTGGACGAGTTGCAGGACCTGCTGCAGCATCTGCTGTGGATCGCCGCCCCCAGCATTGGGCGCGGCCGTGATAGGCACAGGTTGGCCCGCCGCCTCCATTTCGGCGGTGTGAACACCCAGCTGCGCGCGCACCGCCGTCACAACCGCCGCGGACTCCGCCGCCCCCTCGGCCACCATTGCGACGGCGGCCGGCTGGCCGCCTGGCACGGCCGCCAGAGCCGCCGACGTCGACGCCGTTTTCGCGGCGATCGCGGCGAGCGCCGCGTTGCCCATCTGGACCGTGAGGGCAGCCTGGGTGACGATCGAGTCGATCGAGCCCGCCTGCGTAGCCACTTCCCCGGCGTTGGCTTGTGCCGCCGTACTCTTGTTCGCTGCCGATTGCGTTCCCTGGCCGGCCATTCCGGACAGCATCCCGAGTGCCTGAGTGCCCATGGATATGGCCTGGCTCATCCCGTTGGCCACCCCGGAGAATATCTGCTGGGTGTTTGCCCCGCCCATATCATCGAGTCGGCCGGTGCCGAACTGGCCGAGCATGTCGGTGATCGGTTTCAACAGCATCGCAGGGTCGAGCACCGGCAGCGGCGGCAGCCCGGGCAACGGCGGCAACGGCGGGAATTGCGGTAGTGCAGAGCCGATTTCGGCCAGCACCTGGTCGACTGGCCGGCCCGTCAGCGGTGCGGCCGCGAACTGCCGCAGTGTTTCCTGCACCGCCGAGTCCAGCGGCGCCGGTTCGGGCGGCGTCATGCCCGTAGCTTCGTGAACTCGCCTGCGCTGGCCGACTCGGTGGCCTCATAGGAGGCCGCAGCCAGGGTCGCCGCCACCGACGATGCGGCGTGCACCTCGGCGAGCCGGCCTACGGCGTGCAGATGATTGGCCTGAGCCTGCGCGAACGACGCCAGGAAGTCGGCAGCGATGGGCCCGAACACCGGAGCCGCGGCGGCGATAGTCGCCCCCTGATCCACTGCCCCCGACAGGGCCACGGCCGCAGCCTGGGTCGCGTTCACCGCGCCGAACTGGCGGAATACAGTGGGGATCACCACAACGTTGCTCATGGCATACCTCTCTCACCGAGCAGTGGATCGTTATCAGATATACGTTGCGCGGCACCCATGGTTCGCGAACCGTCCTTTTCAGGTAGTCGGTATGAACTCGGAAGCCAACGAGATGCATTCACCATAAATTTCATCCTGCGAAAACCGGCCTCCTAATGCTGCGATACCCGGCCATCGTCGAACTAGTAGGGATATCCCTACATGGGGTGCCGGTTTCCCCTACGCACGGCAGCGACGAACGTTGCTGAAAGACAGCTCATATGAGTCGGAGTCGAGCCGCAACCGTTTCGGCGACGAAAATGCCTGATACTCACCCGAGAGCTGACCGGTGCAGCAGTGATGAAGTTCGCCGAAGGACTCGGTGAACAGGCGCCCTTATGCCTGCCGGTGTCAGTCATCGGCTGCGCTGCAGACATGATGGTGCCGCAGCGTGCCGGGCGAGGTGTGCGGTGACGCGCGTCCGGGTTGGGCCGACCACGGCCGCGCCGGTTCTCGGTGTCGTGGGGCCGGCAACGCTGTCGAGAATCTTGCCCCAACGCGCACCAGCGCAGCGCGCTCGTGGCTACCCGGCGTTGAACGCCTCGATCAGCGCCGCTTGCTGAGCAAAAGCCTGGCGGGCAGCTGACAGCGCGGTATCGACAACAATCCGTTCGAATTCGTTCGGGGTCATTGTAGAAATCGCACTGGACAAACGGAGTTCGCGCAACGTGCCATTTCCGTCGACCACTGCGGTGACTTCACCCGCGGCGGAGACCACTGTCGCCCTGATCTCCGTTATATGTTTGCCCAGGCTGGAAAGTAGCTCCGCGTGACCCTCCAGTTGCGCCTGGACCGCATCTACTCCTGCCGCCGCCGACGCGTCGCTACTCATAGCCACTCCGAAGCCAACTGCCTGGCTGGTATTCCATCTCTTCCTCGTCAAACTCTGCGTGTGCAACCTCGTCGACGGTGGGCAGCCCGAGCCGCGCCATGATTTCCGCGTCGGCGCCCGCCTCGGCCAGCTCGGCTCGGCGGGCCAGTTTGGCGCGGTTGGCGGCCTGAGCGGTCAGCTTCATGATCTCGCGAGCCACCTCGTCGGGGTGGCGGCGCAACTCGTCGCGGTCGATCGAAATTGCAGTGGGCAGCCCGGTTTCCGTAGACTCGACCGTGATCGAGCCGGCGCGGGAGGTCGCGGCGCCGGTGAAATAGGTGGGGTCGGGCGTGGTCATGCCCGCCGCCCAAGGGTCCGATTCTCGTCGTCGATCACCAACTGCACTTCCTCGATCTCCTCATTGACGAGATGGACAAGGCCCTTCGCGTCAACGCCCTTGGCGATTCGCGGATTGTCGCCGACGATCGCATACCTGCCGTCGTCGACGATGTCGCACCACCACAGCCTGCGATGAACTCGACCCCGTGGTCCGAAGGACGACTCGCCCTGGACGATCTCGATCATCCCGGCAGCCGACGCGGGCAGGCGCCGGAATGCCTCCGCCTGCTGCGCCACCGAGTCCTCGTCGTCGTCGCGGAAGCTGGAACGGCCGTAGGAGTAGTCCAAGCCGTCGCTCGCGCCCTCCCGACCGGACGGAAGTTCGGTAGCAGGCCGCCTGCCTGCGCACACCCGAGGCAGCACGCCCACCACCGCGTCGGCCAGCATTGTCGGATCACATGCGGTGACCACGAAACCGGCGGCATGCCAGATGGTTCTGCCTGGCAATTGCTTCACCACGAAGGCCTGGTCACCGCGGCGCGCCGCGTAGATGCGGATCGCCGCCGCCACATTCTCGGGCGCACGGGGATCGCGGCCGGCTGCCCGTACCGTGAGGTCCGGGCGGGCGAGCGCCGCGAGCAGCTCGTCGATCGCGTCGTCGGGTTCGGACTCGAGACGATCCCGCACCCGCCGTTTGGTCGCCTCGTACTCGTCCGCGTCGGTGATGTCGGTGGTGAAGATCAATGGGGCGGGCAGCCGGTCGCCGGTCACGGCCTCCCAACGGACGACGAATTCGAGGTCGTCGAAGTGCTTTTCGGACATCATCGGTCGATCACCGCCTTGAACACCGTGGGAGCCTCACCCAACGCCTCATCCAGATGTTCGGTGGACTGCAGATACTTCGGCCGCTTGTGGTCACCACCCTTGCCCTGGCCGGCGCCATGCGCGCCGGGCGGCGCGGCGGTACCCGGAGATCCCGGCGTACCCGCTATGGGCTGCTGCTGACCGGGCGCCAGCCCTGCGCGGGGCGGCGCGGCGCCCGCAGCCAGTTCCGCACCCGCCCTGGGGAATAGGCTCGCCGGGTAGTCCCGCAGTGGCGTAGAGCTGCCGGTCGGACCCGAGCCGAGACCGCCACCTGCTCCACCACCGGCGCCACGGCCGCCTCCGCCGGTCGGCGCCTTGCCTTCGGTCCTGGACAACGCAGAGTCCAGTGCCTTTGCCGCATCCGGCAAGCGCCCGGCCTGGGGAAGGCTCTGGCTGGGCTGCTGCGCCAGATTGCCTGCCTGTTGCGCCATGCCCGCAAGTTGGCCGATCTGATTCTGGGCTGCCAGTTGCCCGTTTGGGTCGCCCGCTGCCGGGAGCTGCCCACCGGGCTGTGGCACACCGTCCAGCACCTGGCGCCCCGACGTCGGCAGAGTAGCCTCGGCGTCGACCAATCGCGCACTCGACGTCTGGTTCTCCGGCGCGACTGTGCCGACCTCCGGGCCTCTTGGATCGATCTGCTGCGGGCTGGACTGCCGCTGCTTGCCGTTGGTTTGTTGGTTGTCGGTTATCCGTTGTCCTGGAAGATCGCCCGTCCTTCTTTGATCGTTCTTCTTCCGCGGATCGGTCTTCTTCCGTGGATCGGTCTTCTTCCGCGGATCGGTCTTCTTCGGAGTCGCTTGCGCGGGCGTGAATTGCGGAATCCTTTCCGCGCTTCGCTGGAACCCGGCCGCATAGGCGCGAAGATAGTAATCCCGGAACTCGGTCAACGAAGTCGTCCAGTAGAAAAACCCGTCACCCGCCAT